>JAFIHQ010000169.1 GCA_017849315.1 Treponema sp. | reverse complement strand
GTCTATGTTTATGCCACTACGATGACGTTGGCTGGAATTGTGGCGTGCCAGGTGGGCAATGTGTTCTGCAACAGAACGCACAGGCAATCAGTCTTCAAAGTAGGGTTCTTTAAGAATAAACTCGTCCTAATTGGTGTTCTTGTTGAGATTGGTCTCATTGCGGCGCTCGTCTATGTTCCTGTTTTGCAGGGGGTCTTTGGTCTAACGGCGCTCAGCTTGCACGACTGGGCTTTCCTGGCAACTTTCCCTGTCATCATGATTGGATTAGACGAGATTCGTAAGTTTATTCTACGCCTTTATGATAGGAGATCGAATCGGCGTGTTGAGGTTTCGTCTCAGTTGGCTGCCTAAGCCTCGTCTGGGGATCCTGTCAGACAGATGCGGCACGAATGGTTTTTGAACGCAGCCTGACTTAGTGCGATTATCTCATCCATATATATGCGAATTATTGAATAAAACTTGAGCCTTGCCTGCAAATTTGTGCTATAATGGGCAAGGCTTTTGTTTTGTGGATTTTGTAGAATCGATTGGAGGAAGATTTTATGGACAGTTTTACCTACTACATGCCTTCACGCCTCATTTTCGGGGCGGGAAAACTGGACGAGCTGGCCACTACGCCGTGGTTTCCATGGAAGAAGGCGCTCCTTGTGATTGGAGCCGGTGGAGCGATGCGCCGCACCGGACTTGTAGATAGAGTTGTAAATCTTCTTTCTTCTCGGGGAGTCGAAGTCATCGTCTATGACAAGATTCGGCCTAATCCAGAGGTTGAGCAGGTGGAAGAGGGGGCTCGAATTGCCCGGGAATTGGGCTGCGAGGTTGTCGTCGGCCTGGGCGGTGGATCGAGCATCGATTCAGCCAAGAGCATTGCGATGCTCGCCAGGAACCCGGGGCACTACTGGGACTATATTGCGACAGGAACTGGTGGGAAGAAAAAGCCGCTCAATGGGGCGCTCCCTATCGTGGCCATTACCACGACAGCCGGCACAGGCACGGAAGCCGATCCCTGGAGCGTACAGACCAATCCGGCAACGAAGGAAAAAATCGGCTGGGGCGAGGATTGCGCATTTCCGACGCTGTCGATTATAGATCCCGAACTTATGGTGAGCTTGCCGCCAAAACAGACTGCTTATACGGGCATGGATGCCCTCTTCCATTCGGTGGAAGGTTATCTTGCGACATGTCATCAGCCCGGAAGTGACCTTTATGCGCTCGATGCCGTGTCGCGCATCGCAAAATGGTTGCCGGTGGCGGTTAAGGACGGCGGCAATATCGAGGCCAGGTCTCAGATGGCATGGGCCAACACGGAAGCGGGTATTGTCGAATCGCTTTCTGCTTGCATCTCTCACCACTCGCTCGAGCACGCAATAAGCGCCTTCTATCCGGAAGTTGCGCACGGCTGCGGCCTCACCATGTTGTCGGTGGCCTATTTTACTGACGTGGCGGAGCGGAATCCCGCCCGGTTCGAGGACTTGGCGCGCGCCATGGGCGAGGATACGAGCGTACTGCCGGCCGAGCAAAAGCCGTTTGCCTTCATTACTGCGCTCAAGAAGCTCATTGCGGCGGCCGGGCTTGAGGACGAGAAGTTCTCCAAGTATGGGATCAAAAAATCCGATATTCCCGCGCTCGCACACAATGCGCTCACGGCGATGAGTGGCGGATTTAAGGTAACGCCGGTTAAGCAGGAACAGGCCGACGTCGAGCGCATCTTTGCCCGCGCCTACAGCTAACGGTTGTGCGGATTCTTGTGTAACAGTAAGTACTTGTATGGAATGGACTTTTGTCGCTGACAGCGCTGCTGTGCCGGAAGGTGCCCTTGTGCCAGTTTATCCCAAGGGACTCAACATTGTCCTCGCGCGGGTGGAAGGCAAGGTTTATGCGCTTTCCGGCGCCTGTGTGCACATGGCCTGTCCCATGTTCAGGGGCTCGCTGGACGGTTATGTTTTGCGTTGCCCCTGCCACGATTGGCGTTACGACATCAGGACGGGGAAGATGCTCGATGCACCGGAACTTGCGCTTCTCAGTTATGCTGTGGACGACAGGGATGGGAAGCTATATCTTTATATCAACTAAACGAATTGCGGATTGAGCGATGAGGAGAAAAAATATGAAGAAAGTTTCTATGTATACACTTTCCACGTGCCCGTGGTGCAGGAAAACCAAGAAATTTTTTACGGAAAAAGGGATCGATTTTGACTACATCGATTATGACCTCGCGGACGACGAGACCAAAGACAAAATCGACCGCGACATGGATGCTCACCACGCCCATGCCTTCCCCTTTGTGCGCATAGGCGATGACTATGTAGAAGGCTATCGTCCCGAGAAATACTCCGAACTCTTGGGCCTTTGACCGGGATTTGAGGCAAAAAGTCATGGATGTCGATGCGAGGAAGCAGGCGCTGCGCTATTTTCACGGGAAGGTCGTGGAGCCTCTTGGTTATAAATTCTCACCTGACGAGGATTTAGTCGATTTTATCCTGGAACAGGAAGTAAAAATCGAACAGAAAAACGGCATTCCATTTTGTCCCTGTCAACCAATTCGCGGAGACAGAGAACACGATATGCAGATTGTCTGCCCTTGCATTCCCTTTCACCGCCGCCATTTTGATGCCATGAAGCGCTGTTGGTGCGGCCTTTTTGTCCACAAAGACGTCACTGACCCGGACAGCCTGCCACAGCTTACAGAAGAGGAGCTTGGACTTGACTGAGACAGCACTTAGGGACAAGGGCGTGGTGCAGAATACCTTTTATGTGCCGATCGCAAAGGCTTCCGATATCGCAGTTGGAGGCATGATCGCCATTACCCTGAGTGCTCAGGACCTACAGGCACAAAATATTCCTGAAGAATTGCAAAAAGAATTACAGAACAAAGAGTTAATCATATGCAACGTAGCTGGGAAGTTCTATGCCCTCGACAGGCGTTGCACCCACAAGAACGCCGCCATGGAAAAGGGCACCCTGGACGGCACGATTCTTACCTGCCCCGCTCACTGCGCTCAATTCGATGTCAGAACAGGCCAGGCCTTGTCCAATCCAGTACCGCTTAACGGCTCATACAAACGCAACGGGATCGAGACTTTTGAACCCATTGAATCACTTCGTCCCTGGAAAATTGAAATCAACGGTAGTGGACTGCTTGTCCTAGCGGTCCAGGAGATTTTGGAGTAAAATAGCGCTATTCACTACCTCAAGCGTATGGAGGTGTAAGAATGCGCTTTGATCTCCTTCATCCGGCGGATCAGCTCGTGATGATGATGAATAGGATCTATTACCGCGGTATGACGACTACTTCCGGCGGTAACCTTTCCGTAAAAGACTCAGACGGCAGCGTCTGGATTACTCCGAGCGGCATCGATAAGGGCAACCTTGGCAGAGACGACATTATGCGGATTCTGCCAGATGGTACGTTCCAAGGTCGACATCATCCTTCGTCGGAATATCCATTCCATTTGGCGGTGTATCGGGAGCGGCCGGACTTTGGCGCCGTTTTGCACGCGCACTCGCCCGGGCTCGTGGCGTGTTCGATTGTGCGTCGCATGCCCGAGGTGCTCCTGACGCCGGAGATCTATCAGGTGTGCGGTGAAGTGACTATGGCGCCCTATGCCTTGCCTGGCAGCGCACTGTTGGGCGAAAAAATCGCCGCAGAATTCCGCAAGGGCTATTCGGTTGTCATGTTGGAAAATCACGGGGTTGTGATTGGCGCGCCGGACATTTTTCAGGCGTTCAAGATTTTCGAAACACTGGAATTCGCAGCGCGGCTTGAGATCAACGCGCTTAAACTGGGCAAGCTCAATCTGCTCACTTTGGAGCAGGCCAAACGTGGTACTTCACCTAATGCTGCTTCGTACAAAGAGATGCAGAATCCGGCTCACACGAGTGAAGAGAACGCTCTGCGGCGCGACCTTGTGGAGTTTATTCATCGATCCTATCAACAGGGGTTGTTCACGAGTACACAGGGCACCTATTCCGCGCGGCTTTCCGACGGTGGCTTCGTGATTACGCCGTATGGCAAAGACCGCATGTACCTCGACGTGGAAGATCTGGTGCTCGTGCGCGACGGTTACAGCGAGCAGGGAAAGGCGGCCAGCCGTGCCGCCCATCTGCATCAGATGATTTATGAAGAACACCCGGATATCAACTCAGTTTTGATAGCGCAACCGCCCAACCTTATGGCCTTTGCCGTGACCGACGCAGAGTTTGACCCACGGACGATCCCAGAAAGCTACATTGTCCTGCGCGACATCCAAAAGGTGCCGTTCGGCATGACCGCCTTCGACCTTGAGAAGACGTCGCAGGCTTTGAGTGCGCGTACGCCAGCGCTTATTTGCAAGAACGACTGTGTCCTGGTAACGGGCAAGAGTCTGCTCAATGCGTTTGACAGGCTGGAGGTGGCGGAATTCTCTGCCAAGTCTATTATCGAATCGCTCCCCCTGGGACCGATTGTTCATATCGCAGCGGATGATATCAAGGACATTGAAGCAGCCTTCAAACTCTGACGTTTGACCTTTAAGATGCCATACTATCAATAGTTACATCGAGATTTTTGCACATGGAGGGATAAGTATGCTAAGACGTAAGAGAATGGTTTCGGCACTCGTGCTTGCCATTCTGGCATTTGTGTTGCCCTTGGGGCTTATGGCTCAAGGGAATGCAACAGTTATAACGGGTACCGTTGTCGAGGTACAGAAATACGGTAATCTGACTATGGATATTGCGCCAAAGGCGCTCTACGATGCCGGATTCGCGTTGGGGGATGTGCTGCAGGTGACTGTGGGCGGCACTACGCTAAAAATACCTTTCTGTACATCCTATAGCGATGTCGATACAGGAAGCCTGGTGGTGCGCGACGATCAGTCCAAGGGTCAGCTTGTGGTCGCCATCAACATGGGCAACTTTGCCACAAAGTACAACGTCAAGGTAGGCGACACCGTCACCTTCTCGCTCTTGGAAAAGGGTGGGTATCTTGCCGATTACCTGATGCACCAGCTCAAGCGGACCAATGTGCGTTCGGACTACGCGACAGATTCGATTTTTGCCAATTTCCGCAGTATCGCGGTTGGACAGATTAAGCCGGCGGTTCTATATAGAAGCAGCAACCCCGTGGACAACAGCCTGGGCCGTGCCGCGTATGCGGATGCTTTAGCCAAGGCAGTGGGCATTAGGACGGTGATCAATCTTTCAGATTCGAGCAAGGCGGTTGAGGCTCAATTTGCGGCGCCCGGGTTTAATTCGCCTTATTACAAGTCGCTCTACGAGGCTGGCAGTGTCGTAACGCTCGACATGGGCGTCGACCTCACTTCCAAGGATTTTGGCGATAAGTTGGCAAAAGGGCTGCGGTTTATGATCAGTCACAGTGCGCCGTACCTCATACATTGTACTGAAGGCAAGGACAGGGCCGGCTTTGTGAGTGCGGTGCTTGAATCTTTGATGGGAGCCTCGCTGGACCAGGTTGTTGCGGACTATATGACTACCTATGAGAACTACTACGGCGTAAAGCCTGGTACGGATCAATACAAGGCGATTGCAAACAGCAATATTGTTGCGTCGCTCACGACAGTGGTCTGTGGCTACGACAAGGGTACCGACATTTCGAACGAGAATCTTGCAAGAGATGCAGAGCAGTACCTTGAGCGCATTGGGCTTACATATGGCGAAATTACCGCTCTCAAGATACGTCTTTCTTCTGATTCAGTGTACAAGGCGCCGATGTTCGCCGGTAAAGTGACGCAGATCGAAAAATACGGTCATGCAGTAAGCGATATCACGATCGATGACTTCAACAAAGCCGGCTTTAAGTTCGGCGACGTCGTCACGGTCGTTTTCGGAAACGGCTTTGTTTTGACGGCGCCGTACCTCGATGGGTACTATGTGAATAACGGCGATCCGCTTGTCCGCGCATATCCAGGGCAGACCAACATTGCCGTGTGCATTAACTACGGCAAGTTGGACCAGATTGCCAAGGTTAAGGTTGGCGACAGTCTTACCATCATGCTCACCGGCCCAAAGGAATATCTGACACAGTACGAAATCAGGAAGCTGGTGCGAAGCAACAATCGCTCTGACTATGCTTCGGATGAGGTGTTTGCCAACTTCCGGCCAATTGCGGTGGGAAAAATCGGCAAGGGCATCATTTATCGCAGTTCAAGCCCTATCGATAATCAGCTGGGGCGCGCTTCCTACGCCGATGCGCTTATGGGAGCGGCTCATGTTCGCACGGTGATCAACCTTTCGGATTCCGACGACAACGTTAAAGCCGACCTTGTAGCGAAGGACTTTGCTTCGCCTAATTATGCCGGGCTCTACAACAACAAGAAGGTCTTGACGCTCAACATGGGACTGGCCTATTCGAGCGACGAATTCAAGGCTGGCATCATAAAGGCACTTGTCTTTATGACGCAGAACGATGGGCCCTATCTTGTGCACTGCACCGAGGGCAAGGATCGTACCGGATTCTTTGCTGCGCTTATTGAGGCACTTATGGGCGCTTCCAAGGATGAGATTGTCGCGGATTACATGCAGAGTTACATTAACTACTACAATGTCAAAGAGGGAACCGAGCAGTACAGGCTGATTTCGCAGGATGTCTTGGGTATGCTCAAGATCATTGCCGGGACGAGCGACCTCGATAAGGCCGATTTGGCTGCCGGTGCGACGAATTACCTTTTGTCCGGCGGCATGAGCGCGAGTCAGATCGATATGCTCAAGGCAAAGCTCGCTGCTGACTATATGGCTTCCCTGTTGGAGCAGATAGACCGTATCTACTATGTTGGTGCGCGTGTCGGTGCGCGTGTCGGTGCGCGGCCGGTCGGAGTGTTTGCAAGGGCGGCGTGATCGAGTTGGTGCAAAGAGCATGAGAGTTGGTAAGGTGTAAGGGTGGGTAAGGAATGATGACAGAGAAGGCATAATGCCGGCCGAGGAGGACTTGTGCGATGCAGAAACTGAAGGTTTTGGGAGTAAACAAGGCCGACGTGGAGTTTGCTGCAAAAGTTCTTTGCAGGGTCTTTTCCGGCAGCGCGTCGGTGGACAGTCTTGGACCCGACACGTCAGGGAAGGGCTTGTATACCGCCTTTGTCAGTTACATGTCGATGTATGAGGCCGATTATGAGCCTGGTTATAAGGCTCATACCCGGCCCGCCCTTACGCCATGCAATCATATCCTTGCGCTGAACCCGGAACTGAGCAACCCGGAGAATTTGAAGGCTTTGACGGCGGGGCTCGAGGGCGGCGGATGGCTTGTGCTCAACGTGCCAGAAACTTCGTCAGGGGCGCAGCCAGAAACTCCATCAAGGGCACCGTCAGAGGGTCCGATCGATTTTGACAGGTTTGCAGGTTATCGGCTTGCGTTCATTGACGCTGGCAGCGTAGCGGCGAGCGTTGGCAGTACGCATTCTGGCGATGCCAACGAGTTCTGTCGCTACGAGGCTGTTGCGATGCTTGGTGCTCTTTCTCGTGTCCTTGGCGAGCCGTCACTAGCGGAGATCAAAAGGTTTTTGGCGGATGATTTGGACATGGATCGGAAGCAGAGCGGCACGATGGACGATTGTGAAGTGGCATTGAAGCTTGTTCAAGGCGGCTACGATCGGGTCATCATCCATGGATTTGTGCCTCGGGCCATGTCGTATGGAAAGTTATCATGAGCTTTGGCTTGAACGGTGGGTTGAAGCTTTAGAAACCAGAGAAAAAATCTGCGCACCAGCTTGTCACGACAGTTGGAGATACGCTATAGTGCGCCCAATAGTTGACCAAAATAATTATCTATTCAGGAGGGTTCCTATGAAGAAAGCAAGGTTTGCAGTGATTGTATTGCTCCTTGCATTTTGCGCGACGCTGTTTCCCGCTTTTGCGGCGGAGAATTTTCATATTGGCGTTGTGACGGGTACTGTTTCCCAAGGCGAAGATGTCATTCGAGGCGCTGAATATCTTATCAGTCAGTACGGAAGCGCCCAGAAGGGCGGCATCATCAAGCACATAACCTATCCGGACAATTTCAGTTCGGAGATGGAGACGGTCATTTCCCAGATTGTCGGTCTGGCGGACGATCCGCTCATGAAGGCTATCGTCGTTGTGGAGGCTGTTCCGGGGACTGCAGAAGCGTTTAAGCGTGTCAAAGCAAAGCGGCCAGACATTCTCTGCTTTGCAGGTGAGCCTCAGGAAGACCCTGCTGTGATCTCTGCAGTGGCCGATATGTCGATCAATTCCGATACGCTCTCGATGGGCTACATAATGCCACTCGTTGCAAAAAAGCTAGGGGCTGACACCTTTGTGCATATTTCGTTCCCACGCCACATGAGCTACGAACTACTCTCCAGGCGTAGAGCGATCATGGAACAGGCCTGCAAGGACCTTGGGCTCAAATTCGTGTTTGAGACAGCGCCGGACCCGACCGGAGACGTGGGAGTGCCGGGGGCGCAACAGTTCATCCTGGAACAAGTACCGGCTTGGATTCAGAAGTACGGCAAAAAGACGGCATTTTTTAGTACGAACAACGCGCATGTCGAGCCGCTTCTTAAGAGTATCGCCCAGTACGGCGGTTACTATGTACAGACTGACTCGCCGTTGCAGGGATATGCGGGGGCGTTTGGAATCGATTTAAGCAACGAAAAGGGCGACTGGAAGGCAATTTTGTCCAAGATCGAGAAAACGGTAG
>JAFIHQ010000168.1 GCA_017849315.1 Treponema sp. | reverse complement strand
GGCCGTGGCCAGGACGGTTGTGTCCTCGGCATTCCACCCAAACACCTTGATGCCACCAATGCCGAATTTCTGTATCCAACCCAGCATAGCCTCGGAGGGCATTGTGCCTTCATAGCCCACCATAAGCACTTGTGAGAGAATTGCTTCGTCGCTCAAGTTTGAAACATAAAGCTGCGCAAGTGATCTTGCCCGCGAGTCCTTCATAAAATCTGGCCAGACGGCGTTGTATTTTTCGGACCAAAACCCCAAAGGCAGGACTGCAGACCCTAAAGCATTGACTCTTGCCGGCACAAGGCAAAGCGCAAGCGCCGACACGCCAAGCGCAAACGAAGTTAGGACAGAAGACACAGAATGGGCGTCGAGAAAAAGCCTAAAACCAGCCCGCTTGTGCCCATTATGCGTAAGTATGGCCCTCAATCTCATCCAAATATTGTGATGCCGCATGTGCCGCAATGGCGCCATCGCCACAGGCGGTGACGACTTGCCTAAAAGGCGAGACCCTGACATCGCCAGCTGCAAAGAGGCCGGGAATATTGGTGCGCATATGATCATCCACGATGATCGAGCCCATCTCGTCTTTTGCAACCCCATTCAACATGCTCGTTTGAGGGTCCGCCCCGACAAAAACAAAGACGGCGTCGGCGTGCTCTTCGCGCGTTTCGCCAGTCAGAACATCTTTGAGTACGACAGATTCGACTGTTTTGGTACCTTTTATCTCTTGTACCGTGGTGTTAAAAAGCACCTTTATCCTTGGGTTGGCAAGCACACGAGAAGCGAGCGCTTTTTGCGCACGGAAGCGATCCTTGCGGTGAACGAGCACCACTTGATCGGTAAGTTTGGAAAGATACATCGATTCATCGCATGCTGTATCTCCGCCGCCGACGACAAAAATCCTCTTACCCTTAAAGAACGGGCCGTCGCACGTTGCACAATACGACACACCCTTGGCCGCAAATGCTTCTTCACCGGGCACGCCCAAATGGCGGTGTTTGGAACCCGATGCGACAATGACTGCCTTTGCTTCGATGGGCCCCTCGCTTGTTTCAATAAGGAAGTCGCCTGCTCGTTTGACAACATTTTGAACAGATGCTGCCATGAATTTGGCACCGAAAGTCTCGGCCTGCTGTTTCATTATATCAGCCAGTTCGAAGCCCGAAATAGGCGTCGCTATTCCAGGATAATTCTCCAAATGGTCAATAAAAAGCGCTTGCCCGCCTGCGGCCAATTCCTCAATTACCAAAACATCGAGATTCGCCCTTGCACCATATTGTGCGGCTGTAAGGCCCGCAGGACCTGCGCCTATTACAACGAGTTCGTGTTGTTCGCTCATTTCCTAGTCTCCGTTTCACTTTTACTGAGGCTCTCGGTATTCGCCACCTGTTGATCTTGAACCTGTTGATCTTGAAGTAGAGGAACGCGCACTTCGATTCTTGTGCCGCCCTCCTTAAAAACCTTCACCATGCCACCCATCCTGGTTGTCAAAGCTGCAACTATTTCGTGGCCAAGGCCCGTTTTTTTTGTGTTTATTCCAATGCCATTGTCGCTTACTGCCATGCAGTAATAGTCGTCGTCACAGGAGAACTCAAAATGTATCTCACCTTTGCGCCCATTGGGAAAGGCGTGTTTATAAGCATTGCCCACCAGTTCGTTGGCTATAATGGCCATAGAACTCAGCTGCTCGCCATCCATGATGCAACCTTCCACGTTTGTCGACAGTGATACAGGGCAGCCAATATACCCATAGGTCTGCTCCATAAGGGCGCAGAATCGACCAAAATAGTCCCGAACATCCACGCCTTGTGTGCGTTCTGTCTGACTCAAGGTATCGTGAACCATCGACATCGCCTTGATCTGTGCGATGAGTTCGGCAAGAATCGACTTTGTCCTGGAATCCCTGGTTTCCATTTCCCGCAAATGCAGCAGACTTGCAATCACCTGAAGGTTATCCTTGACACGGTGGTGCGTCTCGCGCAGTTGCAATTCTTTAGCTTCCAAATTGGCTTCCAGGCTCTTCTGGTAAAGATGTGCCATTGTATTGTCATGGATTATGCCAAGCGTAACTTGCGAGTTGTCAAGGTCGAGTGGCCCATTCATCTCGAATTCGCCATAGGCATTCACAAGACCGTAACTTATCTCTCCTGTATCGCGATGGAGCAAACGAACTTCGAGGTCCCGCGTCATACGCTCACCGCTTCTGCGCTCATCGAACAGCTTGGGAGGCACCGCAGGCAACGCCTCTTGAGAATGAATCTCTGCAAGGACTGAGTCGCGAGAAACCCGTGCACGGTCGTCCTCCAACAGAATTTCGGAAAAGTGTTTTCCCAGAAGCTCGCCCGGCTCCCAGCCCAATCGCCTGACAGCGGCATTCAGATAGAGAAAGTGCCCATTTGCGTCCAGAATATAGACGATATCGGGAAGCGCTTCCAGCAGGTTTTGCAGATTGATTACGGGCGCTCGCTCTTTTTCCATGGCTTTATAGTAATTGCGCAGATATCGCACCGTCAAGTTCCGGCGTATTGCCTTGGCGTATAGCCTCAAATTGTGCGCTTTGGTATAGTCCATCCATGCGTTTTAGCTATCACACACACTCAAGTTTTTGCGATGGCAAGGCCAGCGCCGCCACAATGGCAGAAACTGCGTTCCAACAAGGCTACTCATTCCTGGGCTTTTCTTCTCATGCGCCTCTGAAATTCAAGACCAACTGGCAAATGACGTGGGATTCACTTTCTGCATACGCTGCAGAAATACGGAGTCTGGGCACGCAGTGGTCAACTCAAGGTATGACGGTCTTGCTTGGTCTTGAAATAGACAGCCTTGGCGACAGGCTAAGGCATACAAAACCGCCTGTCGGTTCGAGCCTCAGCAGTGACACGTGGCCAGGCTATGCGGGATATAGCGCAATACAGCCCGACTTCAAGATCGGTTCTGTCCACTATGTGCAGATTGGTTCTGCAAAAGCCTTTACTGTCGACGAATCCGCTGAGGAATTTGCCCGCCACGTCAATGAATGTGCCGGTGGACAAAGTGAACTCATTTGGCAGGCGTACTTTCGCAATCTTTGTGCAATGATACAGAACGGTGGATTCGATATTGTCGGGCACTTTGACATAGTGCGAAAAAACAATGATGACAATCGCTGGTTCGACGAAGGGTCGAAAAATTACCGCGCCGCGGCATTCGAGGCTGCAGAACTGGCCAGCAAGCAGGACCTTGTCGTGGAGATCAACTGCGGAGGACTTTTGAGGGGCAAGACAAAAGCCATATATCCATCCATCGAAGTACTTAAGTTTATGCGAGAAAAGGGAATACGGATTACCTTTGGTG
>JAFIHQ010000167.1 GCA_017849315.1 Treponema sp. | reverse complement strand
GGATATCAATCGAGTCATCAAGGTGGAGGAGCTTCTTAAAGAAGCGCTCAAGCCGTATCCGCCTTTGCCGGAAGCGGGGAGGGTAGAGCCACTCATTCCTTTTTTCCCTTTGCCTGGCGGTGCTTTAACAGCCAACACACAGATGCTGCGCGACAATGGCCTCATGGATCGATATCCGGACATCATAAACGCGATGGGAGAGGCTATCGCCAAGGGAGGCTATGCCACCAGTGTCACGCCAGTGAGCCAATACTATTTCCAGCAGGCGCTTAACAATGTAATAAAAGGCCCTTGGAAAGAGATTGCAGAGGGCTATGGAAAACTCGTGCTCGGGTATCTCGGAAAGCCACCGCTGGAACCTGATCCTGAGGTCGTACGGCTTGCCGAAAGACAGCTCGGAACACCAGTTGCTGTTGAAAGTGCTCTTGAGCGCAATGATCGCAACCCGGCAAAAAGCGTGGCCGCAATCGGGAAGCTCCTGGAAGAGAACAATATTCCCGTCACCGAAGAAAACGTTTTTATTGTCGCGACTTGTCAGGATAAGGGGCTTTTGTACCTGAAGGGCCTTGCTAAACCGACCATCAAGAAGAATATGCCGGCAGCAAATGTGTCGACAGCAAGTCAAACTGGTGTACCGACAAGCGCCCCAGCTCTGTCTTCCGGCCAGGACGCGGTAACCGTTAACCTGAACAGTCGCGCCTATGGCGTTGAGTTTCTGACACCAACGCTCGTGCGCGTCAATGGTACGGAGTACACGGTGAGCGTAAAAGAAGGGCTAGACCAGAAAGCGATCGATTCGACAACTGTAGCTAACGGCGGTGCCTTAAGGCAGGCCTTAAAGCAGACAGGGCAGACCGAGGTGGCTGAACTTAAGCTGATAGAGTCGCCGCTTGCCGGCATCGTGCTAAAAGTGAACAAGAAAGTCGGTGATAAGGTGGCGATCGGTGAAACACTCCTCGTTGTAGAGTCGATGGGCATAAAGGTACCGATAAACTCGAACTTTTCCGGCATCATGGTCGAGATCTGGCCATCCAGGGGAGACAGTCTAGAATTGGGGGATCCTATAGCCAGAATAAGGGCCATCGTGAGCGGTGAGGCAGGGTCGATTTCTCGGGCCAAGACGGGCAAGACCAAGGCAGAAGGAGAGAAAACTGCGCTGGTTTCTCCTTCTGCAGGTATCGTCCTGAGAATTTATAAGTTGCCTGGAGAGACGATCCATGTTGGCGAATCGCTTCTTGTGTTGGAAGCACTCAAGATGGAGACGCCCATAAGCTCGCCTATTGAAGGGACTGTCTTGGAGATTGTTGTGCATGAAGGCGAGCAAATCACTGCCGGCCAGACTTTGGCCACAGTAAAGATGTAGGGTAAGGTATGAATGAGGGCATGACTGTCGCTCTTGAAACGTATGTGGTAGCTGCGGTAATTTCTCTTGTCGTTGCAGGAATAATTGTTGTCATTCGCAATCTTTTGTCTGGCAAAAGCAAGAGCTAGTCGTACCGGTTGCGTTTTGGGGGCTCTGTGATCTCTTTTGAACAATGGAAAGACGGTTTCTGCCTGGTTGTGGACGGGAAGCAGATCTTGCATCATTCTTCCTCTTCCCCTGCCATTTTTTTTGCGAGCCCAAAGAAGGGCGTAGGAAAAGAAACGGATTCAACATCGACGGATGGGCAGGGCAGTGGCGCATTTCATATCGAGGCAAGGAATCTTAAATGGAATCCTCTCAAGGTTTCGAGTATTGAAATAGAACATGGTGAGCGGGCCTCTACTCTCAAGTTCAAAGATGTAGAAGCCGGTGCCGGGTTGCGGCTTGAATATCTCCCGTCTCTACTCAAAATGAGTTTCGTATATCCTGCTCCGGAACTCTTGTCCAGGCAAACTACGGACACGGAAACCAAGTCCTCGCGGAGGGAAGCTAAAAAGCTTGCAAAAACGCGTATTAGCGAGGTTGTAGGCTTTCGGATTCTGCTCGATGCCAGTGCAAACGAAAGGCTGTTCGGTCTTGATGGAAATGGGGCACAAAAAGAAGGACGCCTCAACCTCAAAAAAACACAGTTCAGCGTGACGAGCAGGGCAGTTGCGGATTCCAGAGTATTTGCTGACTCTGGTTCCTGGCTCGATGCGCGCTTTTCAGGGAAGCTAAACTGGCGCTTCGAGGTGCGGAAGACGGTGTTTGAGGTTTTGTGGCAAGATAGGACGCAGCTTCCTGAACTTGCCATTGGGCTCAATCCCGCGCAGGGAATAAGCGCCGAGCTTGGACTCGATCCCGCGCAGGGACTCAATCCCGCACAGGAAATAAGCGCCGAGCTTGGACTCGATCCCGCGCCGCTCGAGGGGCTTGTAGCCCTTTCCAGGTACGCCGCGGCTGCGCTTGGAGAGGGTGCCAGGAAGGCTGGCCCTATCCTTGTGCAAAGTGGTTCTAGCGGTTCTGCCCGCAACGAATTTTTGCAGATAGACGAGCTTCTCAGAAGGATGCTGTCGCTCAGTTTTTCCGGCGAGGGGCAAATTGCAGTCGTTGCAAACACTATACGCGCCTCTTGGACAGCGTTTAGCGGTTTTTTCATTTTGGAAACGGGAGAGAGCTTGGACATTTCCGCTGACGATGTGGCCTTGGAGAGCTTTCTGCAAGGCTGTGATGACAGGCAGGTTCGCAGAGCAGCTATGATTTTTGTGCGCCTGCAGCCTTATCATTTGTTCTGCAGAAGCAGATGGCAAGAAGCTCATGTACCGGAAATTGCTCATCCTGGGGTTTACTATCCGGGGATGCAAGGTCTCTGGAAGCGAAGCGATGAATTCCTGTACGGCCCGGACATTTTGGTAGCCCCCTTCAAAGAGGATAAGGGAAAGGCTCTCTATGGACCACGGGAACTGATCCTGCCCTCCGATGGCTGGGTGCACTTATGGACCTCCAGGGTTTATCCTGAAGGTCAGACGTTTGTAGACACACAAGCCGGCAGACCTGCAGTCTTCTATCGACAGAACAGTGAATTTGCAAGGCTTTTCGACACTATTAGACAAATGTCTACACGACTTTAGGCCCTGTAGACAGACCACTACAAGACACCAAAAATCGCTCGGCGAGAAGACAAGGCCTAAAGAGAGTTGCAAGATTGAGGATCGCGGGCGAGATCGTGGACGACCATGACAACAGCCTGGGCCTCGACAGCCTCTCCGCGACCGACTGCATCCAAGCCCTCTTTGGTCTTGGCCTTGAACGATACCGACTCGAGCTTTAGTCCAAAAATATTTGCCAGGTTTTTGCGAACAAGATCACGATAAGGGCCAAGTTTGGGCTTCTCCAGAATGACGGTGGAATCAAGATTGAGGATTCGCCAGCCTTGTTGTCTGACTAGTTCCGCGGCCCTTCGCGCAAGGCTGCTGGAGTCAGCATCCTGCCATTGTGGGTCATCCGGCGGAAAGTAAGTGCCAATATCGCCTAAGGCACAGGCGCCAAGCATGGCATCGATAAGAGCGTGAAGGAGAACATCTCCATCGGAGTGGCCGAGTTCGCCATAGGGCCAGTCGATGTGCACCCCACCTATCACGAGCGGCCGTCCGCTCACCAACCTGTGGATGTCCCAACCTTGGCCGACGCGCCATAAGGTTGAACTTGTGGAATGGGATCCTTCGGGCAGGTCCTCGCGGTAGGTGATTTTTCGGTTCTTGCGGTCTCCGTGGACGAACGCAACAGGGCCCACATAGGAAGCCCACAACGCGGCATCGTCGGTAAAGAGCCTGCCGTCGGCACGCGCCGCCCGGTTTGCGCGTAACAAGGCACCAAGGGCGAATCCTTGCGGAGTCTGTGCGGCTTTGATGGAGTCGCGGGGCGGATGCCCCGCGACAAACGGGGGCTCGGCCACGACTTTTGGGGTATCGGCAAGGTCACAGAGGGGCACGCAGGCGCCGTGGCGCCGCACAGACTCGACGACGTCGCTAATGGTTTGGGCGGAAACCCATGGCCGGGCGGCGTCATGAATCAGGACAATTGCATTCTCGGCATCAACCTGCGCCCTTGTGGTCAGGTCCTCGAGGATGCACAAGCCATTGTATACCGACTCCTGTCTGGTCTTTCCGCCTTCGCAGAAGAACAGCCCTAATGGTAGGGACCTAGCTCTTTGCGAAACATCCTCCGAAAGTGCAAGCTTCGTGTCGTTTCGCATTTCTTTGGGATGTGTTATCACGACGGCATCCAAGGCCTGAGCCGCTAGAAAGGCATTGAGCGCATGTTCAAGAACAGTTTTTCCCTCAATTTTGACAAATTCCTTCTTGCCATCCCCAAAACGAGCACTTAAACCAGCCGATGTGAGCAAGAGGAACACCTTCCCCTGGATAGGTAAGGTTGGTGGGGAGACCAGCAAGTCTGATGAATTGTCC
>JAFIHQ010000166.1 GCA_017849315.1 Treponema sp. | reverse complement strand
TCCTGCTCAAGGTGATCAAAAACGGCAAACTTTATTGGTTTGCGCCGTACCTTGTGCTGATCGGAATCATAGGGCTTATTATTGGGTGATTTTGTCGGTGTATTTGGCTTTTTTGTCTTCCCGTAAATCTCGTAAATCGGCAACTGAATTCGGCCGATACTCTAAAGATAGCCTTTGATGACACGATCACCGATGGAGCATGAATGATACAGTCCGCCAAACCCGAAAGCGCGAAGCCGATAAGCCAAAAAGCCGAAAGCTCCAAGCAGCAAAAAGCCTCAATCGTTACCGCGCGTGAACCTTCTAGGGCAAACAGTGCAGGGAAGGCTGGGCGACGCTCTCGGGCTGGTGTGTCGACCCAGGATGGACCCAAGCCAAAGGCCAAAGCGAGTCGTTTTCGCAAGGGGATGGCCTGGAGCATGGCCGTTATTGGCCTCTATGGAGCGCTTTCTATCGAACTTGCTGCTGTCTGGCCAGGAGGCTGGTCAGCGCTTGTAGTGCCCGGACGCTTTTTGCGGCAGGCTTTTGCGTGGGCGGCCTGGTATTTGCCGGTTTGGTGTCTTTGGGCGGCCCTCATGATTGTGCTCCCTGGTTTCTATCCGCGGATGACATTTCTCTTGAGCGCCTCGTCTCTGCCTTTTTTGGTGGTTGCGGCGTACGCGAAAATCTCAACCGAGCCTGGCGCCTTTTTTGAAAATCATCCAGTCTTTGCAGCGGTGGGGTTGTCTTCGCTTTTTGCGGTTTTGGGTTTTCTGTTCGCAGTGAGCTGGATACTCGTCATTTTGGGGATGGTCAAGATTCACGATCACATCAAAGGTCCGCGCCGCAAGCCTGGTAAGCCGTTCCCTGTCGAGACTTCGTCCGGAGCGGAACTCGAGTCCGATATCGAAGCTGGAGCTTATGAGTCATGGCACGAGCGTTATCGCCATTGGGCTCAAGCGCGACGCGACTACAAGCGCAGCCAAGCGGAGTTGCGGCTCAAGAAATCTGAGTCCCTTGCAGGGCAGACATTCGATATTGATTTGCCGAACTTACCGCCTATAGAAGGACTTAAGACCGTTGCAGCAGGGAAAACAGATGCGGAAAAAGCCAAAGCTGTGCCAGTCAATGCTGCGCCAGTGGGGTCAGGAGCTTCGTCAGCGGCGTCCGCCGACGCAGGTCTTACGCATGGATCCAGCAAACCGGCAGCACAACCCAGTGTTACGCCTGGAACTGATGAAACAATCGCAAACATCGAATTCACGTCTATTCCACCCCAGAAAAGCGCAGGCGTGGTGGCCAGCGAGGCGGAAAAACAGGCACTCATTCAGAAAATCCTGCAACGATCCAAGCCAAAGCCCTATTCCCTGCCGATCGACGGTATTCTCAATACGTATCCGGACGGCCAGTATTGGATCATCGATGAGAAGACCAAACACAACGCGGAAGTCTTGCGCGAGACGTTGGCCGAATTCAATATCGAAGCAGAAGTCACCGGTATCCGCAAAGGGCCCGTCATCACCATGTTCGAGATTCTGCCAGCGCATGGCGTCAAGATCTCAAAGATTACGAATCTTTCAGACAATATCGCCCTGAGGCTGGCGGCTTCCAGCGTACGCATCGTCGCGCCAATCCCTGGCAAACACGCGGTGGGCATCGAAGTGCCAAACGAGAGGCGAGCCATTGTTTCTCTGCGGGAGATAATCGAGAACGAACAGTTCAGAACGGCCAAGATGGAGATACCGATCGCCCTGGGCAAGGACATTGCGGGCGAGGTGCAATACACGGACCTGACGCAGGCGCCACACTTGCTCATTGCAGGAGCCACGGGCTCGGGCAAATCGGTGTGTGTCAACGCCATAATCCTTTCGATTCTGTACAGACGCTCGCCGGAAGAAGTCAAACTCATGCTCATCGATCCCAAGATTGTCGAGCTCAAACTGTACAACGACATTCCGCACCTGCTCACCCCCGTCATAACAGACGCAAAACGCGCATTTCAGGCGCTTCAATATTGCATCAGCGAAATGGAGCGACGTTATTCGATTTTGGACAAAGCTGGCGTGCGCGACATCAAATCGTACAACAAGCGCGTAAAAGAACGCGACCTCGCACAGGAAAAGCTGCCGTATATCGTCGTTATCATCGATGAATTCGCCGACCTTATGGCGACGACCGGCAAGGAACTCGAGTCGACTTTGGCGAGGCTGGCGGCCATGGCGCGCGCAGTGGGAATTCATCTGGTGCTTGCCACGCAGCGGCCGAGTATCGATGTGATTACGGGTTTGATAAAGGCGAACATTCCGTCGCGCATCGCGTTCATGGTGGCAAGCAAGTTTGATAGCCGCATCATCATCGACATGGTGGGCGCGGAAAAGCTCTTGGGACGGGGCGACATGTTGTTCTCCGGTGCGCAGGACCCGTTCCCGGTACGAATGCAGGGCGCTTTCGTTTCGGAAGAAGAGGTGGAGCACGCGGTCGAGTATGTCAAAACGCTGGGCGAGCCTGAATACATAGACGACGAGATTTTCTACGACGAGGATGAAGAGAATGCCGAGCCTGGGCTTTTTGACGACGGCGACGGGGACCCACTCTTTGAGAAGGCGCTGGAAATCGTGCTCCAGCAGGGCAAGGCGAGCGCTTCGTTTATTCAGCGGAGGCTGAAAATCGGGTACAACCGCGCGGCGCGCCTGGTGGAACTGATGGAGGAACGCGGGATCGTGGGGCCGGCTCAGGGCTCGAAGCCGCGCGAAGTGCTGCACAACCCGGAGATGGGGGGATTCCGGCCGAGCCAGGGGGCTTCGGCGCCGATGTCTCAGGCGGGGTCAGGCGGCGCGCGGCGCGGCGTGGATACAGATGACGATGATGACGACAAGGGAGATACGATATGAGGTTACCAGTATGAGGCTGTTAGTTAGCGTGGACATGGAGGGCGCAACCGGGGTGACGTGCTGGGATCATGTCGATCCAAAGGGTACAGAATACAACCGTTTTAGGCATTTGCTCACTGCTGATGTCAACGCAGCGATCGAGGGGGCCTTGGCCGGCGCTGGAGGAAGTATCGAGAAAGTCCTGGTCTCGGATGGGCACTGGAATGGCGGCAATGTCCTTATCGAAGAGCTCAACCCTGTGGCTGAACTTAATGCCGGCACAATCTCACCGTTTTCCATGGTTGAGGGAGTGCAGGAAGGTGATTGCGACGCTGCGATATTCGTCGGGTACCACGCAAGAATCGGTACACCGAATGCAATTCTCGACCATACCTGGAGTTCAAGGTGTGTGGCCAACGTATGGCTCAACGGCAGGCTTGTGGGAGAAACAGGACTGAACGCTGCTGTGTGTGGAGCTTTTGGAGTGCCTGTGCTGATGATCTCCGGCGACAGTGCAGTGTGCGAGGAAGCAAAGGCGTGGATTCCCGGGATTGAGACGGCAGTCGTAAAATGGGCCCACGGACGCACCGCTGCCCGCTGCCTTCCGCCCTCAAAAACGGGCGCAGTAATCAAAAGTGCCGCAGAGCGCGCCGTGCGCCGCCTGGCCGCAAGCGAGGAAGCCCCCGCCTCATCGCTGCCCACCGCCTTGCGCGTCGCGGCCCCTGTCCAAATTCGCGTCCAGTTCGCGTTCAGCCAGATGGCGGACAGCGCCGCCCTTTTGCCCGGCGCACGGCGCGTGGACGGCCGCCTCATCGAGTTCGAATCTCCCGACATGCCAACCGCCTATCGCAGCTTCCGCGCTGCCGTGTCATTGGCGACTGTATGAGACAGAGGAGTCGCGAAGTGCCGTTTAGATATAATATTAGACCTTCGAAGAGTGAATCTGGCCTATCAACACGAGAAGCCCGCGGACGCCCGCGGGCTTGATGCGCTACTTGCTGCACCAAAGATTTTTTGGATGGCTTACAAAGCCTTACTTCTTTTACACTGGCTGTTGTTGCATAAGCAAATCGTAGAGAGAAAGTTCTTCGCTACCAAGGAACCTGTCGGCGTCATTGTAAACACTAATAGTGAATTTGATTTCCTTCATGAAATTTTCCAATGCCGTGTTTCCTCCACTGATCAGGTCCTCCCATTTCTTACTTACCTCGTTATTTGCAACGATGGTGAATTTGACTCCTTGACCGGAGACCGTATTCTTGACTGAGAAACCATTGCTCATCTTGAGTTTGAGTTTCAGGTCGCCTTGAATGGTCGTCTCATCAGGATTGGTGTACTCGTCTGTTGTAAAATTTACATCAGTGTTGAACTCGCAATCATTCTTGAGTTTACCGTGCACGAGACTGTAGTCTCCAAGAGGTCCCAGTTTCTTTAGATCTCCGCTCAGGACTAGCTTTGTGATTAGGCCAGTTAACGAATAGTCTGTATCGGCCAACAAATCTCTGTATAGTCCATCATAAGGAAGTACACCGTTCAGATTGCCTTTTACGTCCGCAGTTCCGTTATCACCAGCAGGTCCTTTATAGCCAAGATCTACATTGAACGCAAAAGTACCCATCTCGGCAGCTTTTGGTTTGGAGATTTTGGACTGCAAATAGGCTTTCAGTGCGCCTTCAACATCCCTGTGATCACCGTCAGGCGATAGACTGGCAATTTCTTCTTCCACTGTAATGCCCAGAAAATCGTTGACTAAGGCTATTGCTTCCTCAGGAGTGCCCGGCTCAGTACCACCCGAATCGTCCAGAGAAGAAGTATTCATCTCTTTGTAGGAATCAAATAAGCTGCAGCCTGACATAACGATGAGGACCATACAAAGAGATAAACCTAAGAAACGTTTCATAGCTTACCTCCTTAAGAGTGATTCTTTATCAATTCAGTATCATTATAGGTTGAGAATGAACGGATAGCAAACAAGATAGCCAAGTATTCTGATAATTAATTATTGGAATAGCAGCGCGAGATTGAAGTTGCCTCAGAAATAAGAATTACATAACTCGAATGAGCACCATGTACAGCGCAGTCCCGCCAGCAATGGAAAAAAGAGTATTGTGTTTCCAGAAATGCAAGCCCGCCGTGAGCGCACCTGCAATAAGAGCTGGAACGCCATGCGGAGATGCCCGGAAATCAATATCTTTGTAGGAAGCAAAGACCAGAACGACCATTACCACAGGCGGCATAAGGCGCTGCAAGTAATTGAGAAAAGCGGGCGGTTTTCGTTTTGAGAAGAAGATAAAAGGCATGGCACGGGTAAAGTACGTAGCCAAGGTCATCACCAGAACCACAAGGAGGAGGTATGTCAGGCGCAGATCCGTCATGCTGCCCCCTTGCTTTTGGTTTCTCTCTTTTCGATCCGTGGCCGCAAGAGTGCCAGGAGGCCTGTGGCAAGCGCAAGGGCGACCAACAGAAAGTTCCGCGGGCTCACAAGAAGTGCCACACCGCACGACACAAGCGCTGCAACGTAAGGCTCAAATCTCCTTACGGAACGGATTTGTTCCACCAGAAGCACAATAAAAAGCGCCGTGAGCGCAAAGTCGAGCCCAGTCGTGTCCAGCGTGAGTGCAGAACCCACAATCGCTCCAACCGTGCAACCCACAACCCAATACAAATGGTTGAGCGCCGTGATTGCGGCGTAGAACTTTGTCCCGTCCACATCCTGAGGGGGTTTTACTGTCGTGAGAAGACCATACGTTTCGTCGGTGAGCCCGAAAATAAGGTAGGGCTTCCACGAGCCAGACTTGGAAAACGGCACGAGCATCGAAAGCCCGTAGACAATGTGCCGCGCATTCATGAGAAGTGTAAAAAGCGCAATTTCAAGAATCCCCGTGCCCTGCTGCATGAGCCCAATCGCCATAAACTGTGCGGCTCCGGCAAAGATGAAAATTCCCATGATCGGAGACAACCACCATGGAAAGCCTGCCGCAACAAGCGTGAGCCCAAAGGCAATTCCTAGAGGCACGTAGCCAAGCAGAACAGGGATGCTCGTCCTCACTGCCAGTGGCAAAACGCGGCGCCATTCTTCGCGTTTATGCGCACTCATAACGTTCCTGCAGACTCATAATCCACCAATCCTCACCATCCGCTCCGCGATTCAACTATCCAACAATTCAACACCCTGGATTCTTCTGCGTCTGTTTGAGTCGCTTTTCGAGGCGACGCACAAGCAATGAGAGTGTCAGCGTAAGACAGAGATAGAAAAATGCAACCGCATTGTACGTCTCGAAGAATTTGAATGTCGAGGCAGAATATACCTTGCCGAGCTGTGTGATGTCCTGAACACCCAACGCCGATACCAACGAAGAGTCCTTTATAATAGCCACAAATTCGTTTGCAAGCGCAGGAAGCACATTGCGGATCGCCTGCGGCAAGACTATTCGCCGCATGACTTGCCCATGCTTCAGTCCGAGCGCTTCCGCCGCCTCCACCTGCCCCTTATCTACGCTCTCTATGCCGGCGCGGAAGATTTCCGCAATAAAGGCCGCATAGCCAAGCGTCAGGGCGATGACCGCGCGCGTAGCAAAATCGAAGCTGCGCGCCTGTATCGGCTGCAGTATCCCTCTACTGATGAGCGGCGCCAGAACCCCGTTGAGCGCCTGCGCCAGCGCAGGCGCTCCCACGAACGCTATGTAGTACAGAATAACCAACACCGGCAGGCCGCGCACAAGCTCGATGTAGAACGTGGCGATTTCCCTGCACGCGCGCCAGTTCGAGGTGCGCATCAAACCGAGGCAAAGTCCCAGCACGATGGACGCCGCATACGCGATGAGCGACACCGTCACGGTGACGCCCAAGCCGCGGCTCACTGCGCCGAAGATTACACGATAGTCGGCCGAGCTGAATGCGGAGAACACCATCCATCCGCCGAGCAGAATGATCGCGACGAGCCACCATGGAACCTTGTCGAGCCCTGTGCCAATGTTGTTTTTCTTCATTGATTGCAGCTAAATGTCAAAATTGCGACCTCATAAGGAGGTCTGGCCTTATATGCCGTATAATTCATGGCGAGCCCTGTACGTCCCGGCTCAGCCCTGCCCAACATCAGGGTTTATATTCGAAAAACCACTTCGTATTCAATTTATCGAGGAACCCTTCTGCCTTAAGCACTGCGATAGCGGCGTTGAAGGGCGCCACAAGGTCCGAGCCTTTCTTGAAAATGAAGCCAAACTCTTCCGTACCGAGCGGTCCACCGACGGTCTTGAGTTTATTGGGGTAGGCACCGATATAACCTTTGCTGGACGCGGCATCCATGAGCACCATGTCCACGTCGCCCGCAAGCAACGCCTGCACCGACGCGCCGAAGGTCTCGAAGAGCTTGACTCTCGGGTTCGATTCGTCGCCATCCAAAACGTTGTAAACCGCTACGTAGAAGTTAGTGGTCCCGGCTTGCGCACCGATGAGCAGCTTTGGATTGGCCGCAAATTCCTTCTCATTTTTGAATCGGTTTTCATTGGCGCGTACGAGCATGAATTGCTGGCTCACCATATAGGGATCGGAGAAATCGACCTGTTCTTTCCGCTCATCCGTGATGGTAATGCCGTCCATTCCAACGTCGAACTGGCCATCTCGTATGGCCTGAATCATGGTGTCCCAGGAGGTAACCTTCCACACGACCTTGGCATTGAGCCTCTTGGCGATCTCGTTGACAGCGTCGTATTCCCAGCCCATCGCCTTGCCGGTCTTGGGATCGATGAAGTTGAGCGGCATGTATGCGTTCTCGGTCACGGCGACGATGGTTCGACCTTTCAGGTCCGGCAACTTCGATTGTGCGGCCGCAGGAAACACCATAAAATTGAGCAATGCAAACGCAAGAATTCCGCCCACTATGCCTTTCTTCATGGAAAGCCTCCTTAACGCGAACATATCGGTTACGTTTATCCGCTCTTACTGTTGTGTTTCAGGTGCTGTTTTAATAAAAAAGTATTGTATCGCACGGCCATTGTGTCGTGCAGGGCTTTGCCTGTCAAGGTTCGCGGTTTTTCGATTTATTGTTGACCGGCGCGAGAAATCGAAGTATCATACAATTAAACGATTGCTTAATTGAGAAAGTGAAGTCGAAGGTAAGAGAAGTGACCAGGTTCAGTATGGTCGGGCTTATTCCGCCCCAGTTGGATGCTGCTCAGTTCGAGGCCAAGGAAGGTAATTGCAATATGAACGAAGATATCTGCAGTCAATACGGCATATCGTGTAAAGAGGAAGCACCGGCTTTGCGCAACTCGCTCCTGAATGTCGCCGGATTGTCCGAGCTTTTTAAGGCGATGGCGGACGAAACCCGGGTGAAAATTCTTTATTTATTATCTCAGAAAGAATTATGTGTCTGTGATCTCGCTTATATTCTGGAGACCAATCTGCCTGCAGTTTCTCATCACTTGCGCTTCCTCAAGGCGCTCAACCTTGTAAAACCACGCAGGGACGGCAAAATGGTTTTCTATTCCCTTGCGGACGAACACGTGCTGGACCTCATAGAGAAGGCGCGCGAGCACTATATCGAGCTCAAATAAGGACAGACTGCAATGGCAAGAAACTACGAACCGATGGGCAATGGCTTTGAGAGCGAGGTTTGTGGCAGTGCGGCTTGTGAGCGCCAGTCGTGCAAGATTTGCAGTGCACAGCATGCCCAGGAACAAAACGAAACTTTTGACCGTGCACATCTTGCGCGGCTTATAGTTGCGGGGGTTCTTTTCCTTATCGGTGCAATTTTTCATGACCAACTCCACGCCACTCCTTATTCCTGGGCAGAATATGTTGTCCTTGTGCCGGCGTATTTGCTGGTCGGTTTTCCGGTCTTAAAAGAAGCATTCTTCGACGTTGTGCACGGCAGAGTCTTTAACGAGATGTTCCTTATGTCGGTGGCGACGTTGGGCGCTTTTGCCATTCATCAAGTTCCGGAAGCCGTGGGTGTCATGCTTTTCTATTCCGTAGGGGAGTATTTGCAGGACATGGCTGTAGACAAATCCCGTCGCTCAATAAGCGAACTTATGGATCTGCGCCCCGATTTTGCGCGGCTCTATGAGGCCGGACAAACCCGCGAAGTAGCGCCCGAGTCCGTCAGAATTGGGGACAAGGTCGAGGTGAGGCCCGGGGAGCGTTTTCCGCTCGATGGCAAGGTCGTGGAGGGTGAATCGTTTGTAGACACCTCCTCCCTCACAGGCGAGTCGGTGCCAAGGCGCGTTGCACCTGGCAGCGATGTGCTTGCTGGCTACATCAACGACAACGGACGCATCGTTGTACGCGTAGGTGCCGAGTTTGGAGACTCCGCGGTGTCGAGAATTCTCGATCTTGTAGAGCACGCATCTGCCAACAAAGCTCCGACAGAAAAATTCATATCGAAATTCGCAGCCGTATACACGCCAATTGTGGTTGGCTTGGCAGCATTTATCGCCTTTGTCCCGCCGCTTGTCGTGCCGGGTGCAACCTTCTCGGAATTCATTTACAGAGCCTTGGTACTGCTTGTTATTTCCTGTCCTTGTGCGCTCGTCGTGTCAGTACCGCTGGGTTACTTTGCCGGAATAGGCAACGCTTCAAAAAACAGAATTCTGGTAAAAGGGGCAAATTATCTCGATGCTTTGACCAAACTCGATACGGTAGTGTTTGACAAAACCGGTACGCTCACCAAAGGCGTTTTTTCTGTGACGGATGTTGTCCCCTACAACGGTTTTTCACGAGAAGAGGTTTTGCGCTATGCTGCTGCGGCCGAATATGGCTCGACACACCCCATTGCGCGGTCTATTCGGCAAGCTGCGGCGGCTCTGCCTGTTCAGTCGGCCTCAGCCTCGATTCCGAGAATAGAGAACCCCAGCGAGAAAAAAGGTTACGGCGTGCATGCGCTTGTGGATGGACACGACGTTATGGCCGGTAATGACCGGATGTTGCACGGCGAGCAGATTCCGCACGACAACTGTAACCCTGGTGGCACGGTGGTGCATGTCGTTGTAGACGGTCACTATGCAGGCTACATTCTGATTTCAGACATCGTCAAAGATGGGGCTGCACAAGCAGTGCGGGAACTCAAATCGGAAGGAGTACGAAAGGCCGTCATGCTCACCGGCGACGACGAGGCGGTGGCTATCAAAATTGCGTCCGGCCTTGGAATCGATGATTGCTACGCGGAGCTGCTGCCTCAAGAAAAAGTCGAGAAGTTGCAGCAGATAAAGCGTGAAACGCCTAAAGGCAAGGGTGTGGCCTTTGTGGGCGATGGAATGAACGACGCACCCGTTTTGATGAGCGCTGATGTCGGCCTTGCTATGGGAGGCTTAGGCTCTGATGCTGCGATAGAGGCGGCCGATCTTGTCATAATGGACGACGATATCCACCGTATACCGCTGGCGATTCGAATTGCAAAACACACCCACACCATCGTGAGCGAGAACGTTGCGTTCGCGTTGAGTATCAAGGGTGTTTTTATCATACTGGGCGTGATTGGACACGCCGGCATGTGGCAGGCTGTGGTTGCCGATGTAGGTGTCTCGCTTTTGGCTGTCCTCAATTCGTTGCGCGCTGCAGGCAGGCGGCGCGAATCAGACAAGCTGGCGTAAGGCGGGCAGGGCGGCGCGAGGCAGGCAAGCTGAGGTGAGCCAGGCAAGGCAGACACAGTGCGCAAGCAGGCTAAGCCTGAGCCGCCCGTGCCGCAAGTTTCTTTCGTAGGTCGTCGATATCTTTCGGAATGTACCGTGCCGCAAAAATAAAGAATGCGAAGCAGAGTACCCATGCGCCAGTGCAGATTACAAGGATTGCATTACCCAAAGTACTTCTATCTGCAATGATACCTGCAAGAAGTGGGGCAAGTGCAGAACCAATGGCCTCTACAAAGCTCTGGACGGCGTTGGTGGAAGAGCGGATTTCCGGCTCTGTCACGTCGTAGAATGACGAAAGCACGTTGGGCGACGCGATTGGGATAAAGAGCGCGGTTGCACACAAGAGTATTCCAAAAAGAAGAGGATTTTCCGTTGGAATATTCATTGTTATCCACAACAATACCGCCCCAATAGCTACGCCCGAGGCGCCCACGATGATCCGGCCTTTTGGGGTCTTCTTGAAAAGTCGATCGCCCAACGCACCGCCCAGAGGATATCCGACCGCCAAAACTAATACGGCGGGCACCATGGTGAGCATCGTTTGCGTGTCGCTATAAGCGCGTTCTGTCTTGAGATAATCGAAGATCCAATAGGTAATCACATTCCAGGGGAAGACCCCGATAAAGCCCTGCAAGAATAGAATTATCAGGCTTTTCTTTTTGAATAGATCCTTCACTTCGTTCCAGTTGAATTTGAACTTGTCGAAATTCTGTGCTGCAGCGAGCTCTGGTTCTGTTGAACCTCGCGGTCTGTCTTTCACAAAAAAGAAAATGACAAGCGACAATATGATTCCAAGACTACCAGTAACATAGAAAACGTTTCGCCAGCCGTGGCTGGCGCCCCACACAAGCGCAAGTATCATTCCCAGCAAGTAACCCAAAGGCTGTGCCACCTGCAAAAAGCCATAGATCTTGCCGCGTTTTTTAGGCGGATAGTAGTCGGCGATCAGGCTGTAAAGGCCAGGATAGCTCGAATCATCGATTCCGGTGCCGGCCCTTGTTACAAGAAAAAGCGGGTAGGTTGGCACAATGGCGTTGAGCCAGGTGGATGCACCCCACAGGAAGGACGCGAGTGACAGGAGCTTTGGCCTTGAGAATCGGTCGTAAAGCCAGCCCCACACGGGGAAGCAGATGGCGCCAACAATGAGAGCTCCCGTCGTTA
>JAFIHQ010000165.1 GCA_017849315.1 Treponema sp. | reverse complement strand
CTTGTCTTGTGACGGTTCAGTCTTCTCTTCTTCTTTCTCTTATGTGTCGCTATCTTCTTGAGCTTTCGCTTTCTCCCACAGGGCACGACAGTTCTCCTTCTCTACAATTGATGCGAAATGAGACAACTTCACCGCGCACCAAGGGCAATACTATACGGTTCGCCAAGGCTCGTCAATACGTTGTTTATGGACAGAATTGGCCTACTTCTGTGCCATGGCGCCTTTTTTGACGCTTTTTGTAAACCTGTCGATGACGATATTCACTTCTGCAATGAGGATTCCAGTAAAGCGTTCAATATTATCCACAATGTACTCCTGCAGCTGGTGCGCGTTGGACGCAAGCCGCGTGCCGTAAGGCACTTCGAGTACTACCGTAATGCGATAGCCTTGACTGTCGTCGCGGATGGCAAGCCGCTTTACGCGTAAGGAGGGGTCGTACTCGTCCACACAGTGCACCACCATCTGGGAGAGCGCCGCCTCCGAAATCGAGACCCTGCCACGCTTTGCATACTCGGGCCGGACAACCGACTTTTCGTAGATTCTTGGCAGAGAAGCTCCTGATCCAAAACTCTTTTTTAGGAAAACCCTTACACTGTCGTAAAATATCGAAGGATAATTGCGCCGGATTTCCAAAGCTGGTATTGGGATTACGTGCTTACCCTCCACCTGTCTTGACTGCAGGGCTTTTTCAATCTCCTCTTTTGTGGCGATATCTTCGATTTTTATCACTTTGTAGGGCTGGGGAAGCTGCAGGCGCTCGCAAATGCGCGACACCATCTTTTCGGACGTACCGATTATGAGGATTTTGCGAAACTTCTCCTTTTGAAGGGCTCTGGCCACTTCGTCCCGATGCATCTTATCGTGGAAAAGGGCAGCCTTGACCGCGCCAAGATAGGTCGCTTCCTTTTTGGCAGACTTGCCTGCAATGAGCTGGTCGCCGCGGATAAGAAGCCCATCGTCTATGATGAGCTCGATCCCGTATTTTTGAGCGACAAGTTTGGCTCGGAAACTCTTGCCGGTGCCAGATGGACCCACAAGGGCGTAGACTCTCACTCCACGGAGCATCCACAGAATCGATTTAAAGAAGCGCATGGTCTTCCTCAACTATAGACGACGCCTCGTCGGAGGTAAAGCCTTGATTCTTGGGTGGGTTTAACAGGATTTCGAGCTCCCGCGCAAAACGAGGCGAGAGTTTCTCCGACTCTTTGAGTGCCTTTAGCTCTCTTGTGCTCATAAAACGACGCTCGGTAGGATCGAGCCCCCTGGGGAAAGCCTTCGGGTCGAGGGTTATTCCAAAATAGACCGAAAGACTCAAATTTTGCGGTTCGTTTTGTGGTTCGTCTTGCGATTTTGGTTTGCTCGCCGCTTCTGTGGGGACAAAAAGCGATTCGATATTGAAATTCTTTGGATTCATGGCCAAGCATCGCACCTCGGCTCCTTCTTTGATTTCGATCTGAAAGAGCGGTTCGACCATGACGGGCTCACCTGTTCTGGCGCGAACCGCTGCCGGATCGATACCAAGCCGGCTCAAACCCAAATTAAGCTGTCGCACCAGTTCGGCACTCGAGCCTGCAACGCCGCGCAAAGGGGTGTCCCAAAGGTCACTGTCGCTTGCACTGCGATCGATCTTGGCTGCGAAGATATCGCCACGGTCACTCATCACAAAACAAGCCCATCGAACTTCCTGCTCATGCTCACGGTCCGATGAAATGGATGAACGCGTGGACGCCGGGCGCGATTTCTTTCGATTCACAAGCCAAAGGACTCCAAGGGCAGCTGCCAAAAGAAGATAGAGTAGACCTCCCGATACAAAGCGCCAAAGAGCATCGGTGGCCTCAAGGCCAGCCCAGATGCTTAGTGCAAAGTGAACCCAGAGGATAGATGTCAAAACTCTTAGGCTTTTTCTGAGCGAGGCCATGGTATTTTTATCGAGGGGATAGCCATCCAAAGAGTTTGTCACCCATCGCGTTAAGGTCTGTCCGGAAACAAGGGCAGGTATCGAAAGCCCCAAGGCAAAGACCGCCTCGATAATGGCGGGTTTCAGGCGCAAAAAAAGCCCGTTCGGGATATACACTGCAAACGCGCCGAGTAGAGCGAAGATCACAGTGTCGCCAAGAAGAAACCACGCTGACTTATGTTCTTTCCCGAGCCTAAAGACGAATCCCAAAGCACCCAAGGCCGCGCCGACAAAAAAACCTAAGGCCTTCCCCCAAATAAGGTCGGCGATGACATATCCAAAAAAAGGTGCCAAATCGGGGATGGTTTTCTTTAGGAGTCTACTCTGGAACTGTGTGTGCTCGCTCACAAAAAGAAAGGTACTGCTTTTGCCTCATAATGAGCAACAGCGTCAAAAAAAGCGGCCCATCGCCGCCTCAAGCTCAGCCTGCGGCTCAACGGGCAACAGTGAACCGCGCAACATTGAAAACTGCCCCTACACGAGCATATAATCAAGCCCTACGCGAATTCTCGGCTCCATCAGGGCCAAAACAAAAAGGCCAAGACAAGATCATTTCGGAAACAAGGGGCCGGTTTAGGAATTTGATCTAGAAATCTAGAGAGGAGTACAATGTGGCTATGATTTCACACCCGGCGACGGGTTTCGATATTGGGGATCCAGAAAAGATACCACTTTCCAAAGAAAATGCGCCAACATACGAGGGCGTTTTGAGGGCGGCGGGGAGTCTCGTATTGTCAGCTTCCGGATGGCGCAAAGTCTTTGCGGCGCTTCCTAAGACGAACAAAGACGGAACCAAGGACGAATTGGAACAGAGCGCTGAAGACTCCTTAAGCCCGGCGATTTCGGCTGAAGACAAGGTTTTGTGTGCGCTCATGGCCAAGACTTTTGCCGACTATCTTTGCACGTGCAAGCCCCTTAATCCTGTCGCCACAGTAGAAGATGCTCGTGTAACTCCAACGCGGGCCGTCATCCTTGGGATCGACTCAAGGCCCACGGGACCTGCGATGGCCGACATCTTTGCGCGAGTTTTTATCGGGATGGGAATAGAAGTCCATTACTGCTATATTATTTCAGCACCAGAAATTATGGCTTACGCTGCCAGCGCTGGACGTTTGCCGCCGGAGGATGAGCCCCATGCAGACGGTTTTGCGTACATTTCGGCAAGCCACAATCCTCCTGGCCACAATGGAGTAAAGTTCGGTCTTACCACTGGCGGTGTGTTGCCTCCAGAGCTTGTTGAGCCACTCATAGTGTCATTTAGGTCGCTTCTTGCAAGACCGGACTGTGTACAAATGGCCATAGACATAATGAGCGCAGCAGATACTCAAAAAATAAGTGCATGCTATGTGGCTACCTCGACATGGAAACGCCGGGCTGTCTCTGCCTACACGCTGTTTACGCACGAGGTTGTGACGGGCAAAAAGTCGCTGGAAGAGCAAGGCGAGTTCTTAGACGCTCTTGCCCAAGGCTGTCAAGAAAGGCCTATCGGGGTAGTAGGAGAGCTCAATGGTTCAGCACGAAGTCTTTCTATAGACAAGGATTATTTGGAAGGTTTAGGAGTAAGGACTCTCTGGTATAACGATACGCCCCGGGCCTTTGCGCATAGAATCGTGCCCGAGGGGGAATCGCTTCTGCCATGCGCGGCCAAACTCGAACTGGCGCGCGATTCTGATGCCGCGTTTGAATTGGGATACGTCCCGGATTGCGATGGCGACCGCGGCAATCTTGTCTATTACGACCCAAACCTTAAGCGGGCGGTGACGCTTGAAGCACAAGAAGTCTTTGCCCTGTCGTGTATTGCTGAGCTTGCGACAATGGCACTTGAAGTCCGTGATGTACGCACGCGTCTGGGAGCGGAGAATGCTGACAACTTGGTAGAGAAGTCGCACTTGGGAAACCTGCGCGTCGCCATCGTCGTCAATGACGCTACAAGTATGCGGATCGAGAGAATCGCGCGCCAGTTCGGTGCGCAAGTTTTCCGTGCAGAAACAGGCGAAGCCAATGTCGTTGCCTTGGCGGACTCTTTGCGTAGTCAGGGCTGGACGGTCCGCATCCTTGGCGAGGGCTCCAATGGTGGGAACATAACGTATCCTTCGCGAGTGCGGGATCCGCTTGCCACGTTAAGTGCGATGCTCAAGTTGTTGCGTTACAAGGACAAAAAGACGGGCAAGAATCCTTTTGAGATCTGGCTCGAGACATCATCCGTGGACTATGAGAGTGCAATGCCGACTTCCTCAGCTGGAGCGGACCATTACCGACCAGATTTTTGTCTTTCGGACATCATGGCCACCTTGCCCCGGTGGTCTACGACGAGCGTCTTTGAGGAAAGGGCCATGCTAAGAGTTGCTTCGACCAACCATGCTGAACTCAAAGCGGCATACCAGAAGGTCTTTTTGCGCGAATGGGAGCAGCAAAAGGCGGCATTACACGAACGTTTTGGCATAGAGTCCTGGCGCGCCTTAGCAACGAATGGGATATTCGAAAAAGACGTGAGTAGCGATTTTGCCCAAGCGGGGAAAGGCGGTCTGCGCATTGTGTTCTCAGGCACTACTGTGTTCTCTGGCCGGAAGGATATCGCCTTTCTCTGGATGCGTGGTTCCGGAACCGAACCAGTGCTCCGCATAATGGCGGACATCGCGGGGGGGAGTGCCGAAGATGAGGCGTACCTATTAGACTGGCAAACGTGGATGGTGAAAGAAGCCGACAAGAGTTAGCCTCGCACTGAGGTTTTGGCGCCCTTGTGCAAAGGATCGTCTCAGTGTAGGATAAAACCTTCTGTTAAGGAGTAAGCATGGGTATCCGCGGAGAGTTGTTCTCGACGAAATTCACCTGCGATGGCAGGACTTATTTTTTTAATGTAAAACAAAATAGAACCGGTGATGTTTTCTTGAGCATTGTCGAGAGCAAACCCTCTGAGGGTGAAACATTCGACCGCCGTTCTATCGTCGTGTTTGGCGAGCACATGGATGGATTTTTGAAGTCCTTTCAGGCTGCCCTCAAGTTCATGGACAAAACAGGCAACAAGGTGGCGCCGGATCTGTCGCTCTATGCGCGCGATGACGATGATGCAGAAGACAACTACCCACGACAGTCCCGCGACGAACGTCCCCGCGATGGGCGTTCCCGTGGTTCTTTTGCCGATAGATCTAATGATCGATCCAGACAGGGATCAGCAGAAAGGACAAATCAGGGGCGAAGTGAGTTCCATCGCCGCTCTGACCGGTCAGAACGATCGGACAGGCAAGAACGTGGGGATCGTTCCAGCACCTCCGATCGCTTCAACCGTTATCAGGAAAACCGGTATCGTGGAGACAGTTATCCATCAGGCCAGTCCGGTCAACGCAGAAATGGGAAGCCAGTAGTCCATGTCGGCTCAAAAGAAAAGCGGAACGAAGGTCGCAAAACCGATTCCACCGACAGATCGTTGTCAGGGCAAACCAAGCCCATCAAAAGAATCGTCGTAAAAAGGGCCAAAAAGAGCGACACGCCAAAAGATCAGGACTAGACCTTAGGTCTCAACAGCTTCACAAAGTTCCATCCTCACTATGGGAGAGCCGCGCGGTCACAAGTGTTAGCATTCACGCAAGAGTTCACTCAAGAATTCACGTGCGGAAACCTGGCCGGGTCCACTGGGAAAGGCCGTGCGTCCTAATCGCCTCACGGTGCTCCTGGGTAGGGTATCCCTTGTGCTTCGAAAACCCGTAACAGGGTTCTATACGGTCAAGGCGTACCATCAGTCTGTCTCGAGCCACCTTGGCAAGTATGGAAGCCGCCATTATGGCAGGGACACAGGCATCGCCCTTTATGACGGGGTGTATCCGTGCGCAAGCTAGCTCTGGTGCCTTGTTCCCGTCCACGAGAACCAAGCCGGCGTTGACCCCCAAGCTGGCATAAGCACGCTGCATAGCAAGGAGACTGGCATTAAGGATGTTGAGCTTCCCAATTTCATCACAACTTGACCATCCAACAGACCAGGCAATGGCCTTTTCTGTAATAATCTCGTAGGCCCTATCGCGCTTTCTCGGAGTAAGCGCCTTTGAGTCGTTTAGAACCTCATAGGGAAAATCTCGAGGCAAAATAACCGCCGCTGCACTCACTGGTCCAACGAGCGGGCCCCGACCGGCTTCGTCAATGCCACAAAGGTCCTCAGCTACAACATCGAAGGTTGCAAGATCAGCCTTCTGCACGACGGCCCCGTTCTTTAAGACAGCTTCCTTTTCTGCAATGGGAAAGCCTGGACAAAACGTCTGCAACGAGTTCGCCATCATCATGCTACCTTTTTCATTACCTTTCATCACCGTGGTATACCGCCATAAGCAGCCCGATACTCACCGACGACCTCAAAACCGAGTTTGGCGTATACACGTATGGCCGCCTTGTTGTCTGGCCTTACAAAAAGCACGCAACTTTGGCCTTGCTCAGCCAGAGTTCGAACCAAAGCAGCAACCATTGAGCTCGCAACCCCATGTCCCCGGAATTGCGGCCGCACATAGACGCCGCCTATTTGGCTCGCTGCAAAACCTCGAGCATTTGTATTGGCTTTTCCGACAGGTACGCCTTCAAGAAATGCCATTACAACATGCTGATTTTTTAGCAACACTGGAACCTTCTTGGCTGCATCCTGTTGTGCGACTGAGGCTGGAAGGCGCAATTCTTCGATCAGATATTCGCTGTGGAGGCTACACAGAGCCTGTAAGTCGTTCCACAAAGCATCTCGAACGATGAGGGAAGGCGGCAGAGAAGGCAACGTGGTAACGTAAAGAGAAGTCGCCGTTGCAGCTGTTTCAAGACCAGTTTCAGCTATTGTAGTTTTTGCTGTCATACTTTTCGATATCATAAGAACATAATCATGAATATCGGCAATTTCAAGTCGGGCGGCTTCCTGCATGCGCACAACGTCTGTCTTCTGTCCAGAAACATTCAGGTATGCCGAAAAAGCCCGTAGGTGTTTTCCTAACTCAGCGTCGTCAGCATCAATAGATGGCAGAATACAGTAACAATTCCCGTTCCGCCTGCAAAGGGTCATTCCATCGATCCCGCCTGAGGCACCAAAGCCATTGTCTGTTCTGTGAATCCAACATGCATAACCTGCTGGCAACTCTGCGTCCTTGAAGCTTGCTTGGGTAAACAGATCTTTGACGAGCTCGGAGCCTTCGACGCAGCGATATTCCTGAGCGCGCAAGAATAACACAAGGTCCTCACGATCCTGCTCTCGCAGTCGGGCCCAATTCTCAGAAAACGTCTGCGCTTTAGGCATAATAGGCATGAGGCCTTCTACCTTACTTGACTTACAACTCTGCCTGCCATAGCCGCTGCAGTTACCTCATTAGGCATATCTTTCGTACTGCGCAGATCAGGAGGTATCGCCCGGACACTGAAAGGCAAGGTACCGCGCGCCCTGATATCGCCGTGCAGGACGTCGATTCCCGTCTGCAGGCAAATAGGTGCATAGTGATAGACGGCCACAATCGCCTTTGCCCAATGTATATTGCACACATATGCTGGAGAAAGCACAGACACGATAGCCACGTCTAAACCGGCATCATGGGCAGCTTGCGCAAATTCCAGGCCAGCCGGATTGGCCACACAGACAATTGCAGCTTTGCAGCCAGCAAGACCTGCCCTGAAAGCCCTAAGTTCTTCTGGTTTGGCTGCCACGTCGGGGTGAAACGAGAACGAGAATTGCACAGCGTTGGGGTATGCTTTGCCAGCCCTTGAAAGGAAAGCATCAAAAGGGCCGGCAATCAGAATCTTGCCTTCTGGGCTGAAGGGTACGCCTCTTGCGCTGCCCACAATCGTTGCACTTCGTCGTGCAAGATCGGCAAAGAACTTTGCAGCTTCTGGGTCCGGCAACTTTTTGCCTGCATCTGAAGGATTTGGGATAACACCGTTCTTGCCTAATGGCCGAAGGTAACGGAATTTGGTTTCCAGCACCTTGGTCGCAGCCTCTTGAACGCGGCTCTTGAATGCTGAATCGGAACGATAGCGCGAAAGGAGCCCATCCCAAAGCTTCGTCCCCGGCTGGGGAGCGACAGACAAAAGAATCATGTCGTTACCCGCCATAAGGGCTTTGACGCAGGCATCCAGAATCCCCTGCGAGCCTAACGCTCCCACCATATAGAGATCGTCGGTAATGACGAGCCCTTTATATCCCAGCTTGCCCCGCAAATATTCTGAAATCATCTTTTCGGACAGCGAGGCAGGTTCCTTGTTGCTGGTGATTCTTGGAAAAGCCAAATGTCCGCTCATCATAGCAGGAATGCCGGAACGGGCGAGAGAGGCAAAGGGAACAAGTTCTCGTTTTTCAAAGGTAGCCACGTCTATATCGATAATTGGCAGTGTGCCGTGCGAGTCCTTTGCAGTGGCGCCATGACCAGGATAATGCTTAGCGGTGGGTATGACACCGGCTTTGAGCGAGCCCGCGGCATAGGCGTTACCCAGTCTTACCACTAGATCAGGCTTATCAGAAAACGCCCTTGGTCCAATGATCGTACTAAAAGGGTCAGTCGCCAAATCCACGTCAGGAGCAAAGTTCATCGTTATACCCACGACACGCAGCTCTTTTCCGATAAAATACCCAGTTTGAAAGGCATCTTGGGTGGAGCCCGTAGCCCCGATCGCCATATTGCCTGGCGACTCTGACATTCGCCCTTTAACATGGCGAATCCACCCACCCTCTTCGTCCGTTGCCACCAAAGCTGGCACGGCGTTCGGGCTGTTTAACGCAGCAGACTGCATTTTCTGGATGGCCGTGGCCAGGACGGTTGTGTCCTCGGCATTCCACCCAAACACCTTGATGCCACCAATGCCGAATTTCTGTATCCAACCCAGCATAGCCTCGGAGGGCATTGTGCCTTCATAGCCCACCATAAGCACTTGTGAGAGAAT
>JAFIHQ010000164.1 GCA_017849315.1 Treponema sp. | reverse complement strand
TGCAGAAGCATAACGACTCACCCAGAGCACGCCCGCAAGCCCTGCAAGGGCGCCCATCGTGGTGTAGACCAAGAGCAGAATACGTTTGCGGGGAATACCAACGACATCAGCGGTGTCTGGGCTGGAACCAACAGCGTAGATATACCTTCCTGTTCTCGTACTACTTAAAAAATAGGCAAAAACAGCGTAGATTACGATAGCAATAAGGATAAGATTGTTTATTCCCAAGGTTGTACCTATAGAAATCGCCTTAAACCCGTCTGACATCTGGTAGGCACTTACCCATTTGCCCTTGCTGACCAGGTAGGTAAGGCCTCGCACAATATTCATCATACCAAGGGATGCGATGATGGGCAGAATCTTGCAATAGGCGACGAGAAAACCAACGATGATACCAATCACGACTCCCACAAGTGTACCTTCGGCGAGCGACAGAATCGGTGATATTGTTGGATACGCACTCACCGTTAGTGCGGTCACCATGCCTGAGAATGCGATGGTTGCGCCAATTGACAGATCGATACCGCCAGTGAGCAGTATCATCATCATGCCGACAGACAACACACCAAGAATGGCCGTGTTATTGAGAAGATCGCGCAAATTGGAGAACGTCAAAAACTCAGGATTCCGGACTTGAAAAAGAAGCGCCAGAACGACGATGAATCCCAGAAGGCCAAGCTCCCGTGCGTTATCGGACAGCTTGGAAGATTGACTGTTTTTCATGACTGGGGCTCCTTGACTTTTTGTTCGTTCTTTTTCTCTTGCTTATCCGTTGTTTCCGGTTTGCCTTGGTAAAGCACCATCGAGGCCTGCAGGATTTCCTCTTGAGTCGTATTCTTTGCATCCAAGATTGCGGAGACGCGACCTTCGCGCATGACAACGACGCGGTCACACATTCCGAGCACTTCGGGCATTTCGGAAGAAACCATCAGAATTCCATAGCCTTCCTCGGCAAGATGGTTCATGATTTCGTAAATCGCCGTCTTTGCACCTACGTCGACGCCCTTTGTGGGCTCATCCAGGATGATGACCTTCATGTCGCGGGTGAGCAGTTTTGCGACAATTACCTTTTGCTGATTGCCGCCAGACAAGGTTGAGACTTTGTCGTGCACCGAGGTAGCCTTAATCTCGAGCTTTTCGCCGAGATTTTTCGCAACTTGGCGCTCTTGTTTTTCGTCCATAAAGCCGCGTTTTCCGAATTGCTCCAGCGAAGCAAGAGATACATTACGATAAATCTGCCAATCCAGAACGAGCCCTTGTTTCAGACGGTCTTCCGGCAAGTAGCCTATACCTTCTTTAATGCCATGGCTTGCATGCCGATTCCAAACCTTCTTGCCTTCCACATAGATTGTGCCGCTGTCCGGAGGATTGACGCCGTAAATCGCTTCGCAAACTTCAGTGCGCCCTGCACCAATAAGGCCTGTAAGGCCGACAATCTCTCCCTTATTAACGGTAAAGGATACATCCTTAAAATAGCCAGTGCGGGAAAGCTTTTCTACGCGAAGTACTTCGCCATCAATCTTGGCGTGACGTGGAGGAAAGAATTGAGTAATCTCGCGCCCTACCATAGCCTTGACAATGTCGTCCTGACTGACTTCGTTGAGGCCCCAGGTGCCAATATAGCGCCCATCGCGCAGAACAGTAACAGATGAGGCCAGGCGATACATGTCTTCCAATCGGTGCGAAATGAAGATAACCGATACGCCATGCTTTTGAAGCGTTTCAACCGTTCTATACAGATCTTCCGTTTCTCGTTTGGAAAGCGGAGCAGTAGGCTCGTCCATGATCAGGATCCGCGCGTTGGTCGACAGAGCCTTGGCGATTTCCACGATCTGCTGTTGTGCAACCGAGAGTGAACCCATTACAGTCTGCGGGGAAAAATCCGCATCGAGCTTTTCGAGAAGCTCGCTGGCCTTATTGTGCAGTGTTTTCCAATCGATCTTTCTCGTAAACTTACTGACATTTTCGTGTCCAATGAAGATATTTTCCGTCACGGACAGGTCCGGGAAACAAGTGACATGTTGATAGATTGCGGCAATACCCAGTTTTTGAGAATCGAGCGGACTACGGATAACTACTGGTTTCCCATCCACACGGATTTCTCCTGAGTCAGGTTGGTAAACACCGGTGATTATCTTAATAAAGGTAGACTTTCCTGCGCCATTTTCTCCCATGAGTGCATGTATTTGTCCTTTTTCAAGTTCGAAATGCACGTCATCCAGGGCTTTGACCCCAGGGAAAGATTTGGAAATATGATCCAGTTCCAAAACATACTCAGACATAGATCAATCCTCTTTTGGTTGAATTGTGGCAGTTTGCGGTCAAGTCTTAGCAGACCTTTTGGCATTCGATGCCAAGCGAAGTTGCGAGCTTTTCCAGGGCTCCTCCTACGTGGCCAACGCCGATAGCACAGTGGTGTGCCGGACCGGCCTTTGACCATGTGTTGATGAATTCTTTAGCAGAAATCGGAAAGCGATATCGACTGTTCGTGTTGCCAATTTGGAAGACCGGTCCGGCGACCGATTCGCCTTCGGCGACGAGCAGCGATGTTCGGCCCTGCGCACCCTGCACCACAGAGAGCAAAGTGACCGGCCCGTGCCGGACGCTCATCTGAATGGAAAGCCCCTTGCCTGGCTTGCCGTGGTAGACGCTTAAAGGCACGAGGCGGACGGCGCCTTCTGCAATGGCAGGGTGCGCAGGGCCGTCGTGGCCTAGAAGCACCACATCATCCGCAAAGTCCGTATAGTAGAATTCGGAGAACGAACCGCCAGCGCCAATGCTGTCCAGAATTTTCATTGCAACCACATTCTTCACTTCGCATTCGCCTGCAACGGGAACATGGTGCGCCGTCAGCAGCGTATTGCCCGCTATCACTGACGTAACGATATTCTCGTGTTCGCTTCCCGGGCTGCCCTCGTAGTAATAGGCAAGCGCAGCCAGATTGTGCTCGCCTACTAGGTCATCGAGGGCACAGGCCGTAATTGCAGCGCGCTCAAGCTCTTCTTCAGGGCACTCGTCTGAGACATCGAATTCGCGCTTGAATTGAGCACGCTTAGCCTTGATTTTGGCCCGGCCCTGTTCGCTGCCATCGGTAGTCCTCCTGCGCAACGCCGCAAGCGAGTCCATCTCCAGAAGCTCAAAATGGCTTCCAAACACAGCGGCAAGACGTGTCACGTCTGTATAGACATCGAGCATGCCGGCGTAATAGTGCCCCAAAATCCCGATGCGTGCGTTCTTTATCGCTTCCTTGGCGGCAAGCGCCTGTACCCACTCGTCTATCCGGGCCCACGCTTCGTCATCCTCGAGCCAGCCAGAAACAATATCGTACTTTATGCCCGCAACATTCAGCACACTTGCAATTTCCGGCACACTGCATGCCTGACAATTTGCAAGCCACTCGCCCGTCATCACCCCTCTGTCGCCCAACGCGTTAAAAGCCTGATAATCCAGCGTGGGCCCGGGCTGCAAATTGAGAATGACAATCGGCCCGTGTACGGCCTGTACCATCGGCAGTACCGTGTGCGAGAGCGCATAGGTCGCCACATAAATGAAGAGTGCATCGACATTTTGGGTCTGAAGTAGTGCTGCTGCTTCGCGCGCTTTTTGTGGACTGTCCACAAGGCCCGCATCGACCACAGAATCGGCCAAGGCATGCTGCGTACCTTGTGCATTATAGGGCGAGCACAGCGTTCTCAGTTTTTGCCCGATCGTTGCCTGGTACCCTACGAGCTTATCCTTGAGTCCCGCAAATTGAGGCCAGTATGTATCGAGACCGATGCCGACAAGACCAATTTTCACACTTCTCTCCCTTGCACAACCCTTTAAGTATAAGCCATCCTCCTAACCCGTAAATGGACTTTTCATGTCCAAAGATGCCTAAAACTCCTGCATCGATGTTTTAAAATCATTGCAAAATTATCTATTACATTATAAATTGAAACGATGGATCCAAAAGATTCCGGTCGGGGCTCAAGTTTTTTCCGTTACCTCACCTATAGCGATGAGGACGAAAACTGGCAAATGGTTTGCACAGACTCAGGCTATGCGGAGGTCCAACCATATACCCTGTACCCGCCGGAAAAAGACGGCCACCCCCGAGCCTTCCAGTATGTCGCTGTCGGTCGAACACTCAACGAATATCAGATTATTTACATCACCAAAGGTCAGGGAGTGTTTCAGACACTCGGCAAGCGATATCGGGTTGTGCCTGGTTCCGTTCTCCTGGTCTTCCCCGGCGTCAAACACTTCTATAAGCCGGTGTACGAAGTCGGATGGACGGAACATTGGGTTGGCTTTAAAGGCAGTTATTTTGATGATCTTGTAAAAAAAGGCATCCTGTCTCCCAGTCACCCTTTTTACGAAATTGGCCTTCAAAACAATATTATGGAAACTTTCTCTTTTATCATTGATGAAGTGAGAGGCCAAAAGCCCCTTTATCAGGCCAGGAGTGCCAGCCGCATTCTTATGCTGATTGCCGACATTGTTGCGTTCGAGCGCAGAAAGTCCCAGCCCAATCAGTCCGAAAAACTTGTAGAACAGGCAAAATGCCTTATGGAGGAGAATATCTACAACGATATCGACCTCAATAGCATCGCTGCCCACCTTGGTGTGAGTACCTCGCGCCTGAATGAGATTTTTAAGACCTATACCTCGATGACGCCGTATCAATATTACATTCATATCAAAATACACATGGCCAAGATTTTGCTGGAAGAAGGCGACCTGTCTGTAAAAGAAGTGGCCTTTAAGCTCGGTTTTCAGGATCAGTACTATTTTTCGAGGCTTTTCAAGAGTAAGACCGGTATTGCGCCTTCGCAATGGAAGTCTTTTGTTTACGAATAAATAACTCGATTTTTGCATGTTTTTTCTTGCACAAGACCGCGCTCGACGACCAGAGCGGGGACTTGCGCCGCTCGTGACTCTCTCTTATAATGACGCTGTTTATCGGTACCAAAATATCGATATTATTCTCTTTATATTGTTTTTTTACGATATATTTCTAAGGGGGAATAAGCATGGCGGTCGCCCAGATCGAGTTTTCCAAAGAATTGAACGACTACATTGAAAAATGGGGCAAGAAGCCCGGTGGGCTCATCATGATGTTGCACCGCATACAGGACGAATTCGGTTATGTGCCCCGCGAAGCTGCCGAAAAACTTTCCCGGATGATTGGCCTTCCTCTTGCCAAAATATACGGTGTCATTACGTTTTATCACTATTTTAAGACGACAAAGCCTGGAAAATACAAAATTTCGATTTGTCTTGGAACAGCCTGCTACTTAAAGAGCAGCCAGGAACTTGTGGACGAGACTAAGTCTATCCTAGGGCTTTCTGGGGACGAAGTGACGGATGATGGGCTCTTCAGCATCGATGAGGTTCGTTGCCTTGGTTGCTGTGGCCTTGCGCCTGTCATGATGGTTGGCGATGAGGTGTTTGGGAAGGTTAAAAAAGACGACTTGCCCGATATTATCGCCAAGTATAGAGATATGAAGTAAGTGGGCCGGTCTTGCTCTTGATTTGACGGGTCTAATCGAATTCTTCAATGCATTATGCAGTTACAGATTACGTTTTGGACATTGTCCAAAATGCATGTGAGGCTCGAGCCTCCAAAGTCAAGGTGCGGTTCTGTGAAACGCCAGCGTGCATTGATGTGGTTGTAGAAGACGATGGCAAGGGGATGAGCCATGAAGAGCAGGAAGCGGCGCTCGATCCCTTCCATTCGGAAGCGGGGAAGCATCCTGGCAGAAAAGTTGGCCTTGGGCTTCCTTTTTTGAAGCAGGCGACGGAACAGTGCGGTGGGGTTTTTGAACTTGTAAGCGAACCTGGAAAGGGTGCGCGGCTCCACTTTAGTTTCGATCGCTCCAATATCGACTGTCCGCCTGTTGGTGATGTGGTGAGTTTTATCCTGTCGGCCTTGTGTTTGCCGGGGGAGCAGGAATTGTGTATCGAGCGGATTCGCGACGATGGCCATGGATCGCCTTCGTCTTATATGCTCAATAAGGGTGAACTTGCAGAGGCTGTGGGGGGGCTTGAGAAAGTCGCTTCGCTTGCTCTGCTTAAATCGTATATACGATCACTGGAAGAAGGTTAAGGAGACAATCTAT
>JAFIHQ010000163.1 GCA_017849315.1 Treponema sp. | reverse complement strand
TTGCCGCAGGGGGCAGCGTCGCGCGACGGCCAAATCGCGCTCGGCGCCAACACGACATTTACCGAGATTCTGGAAGCCCAGTGGCTGCCTGTCGCGCTGCGCGACGCTGCCCTCTCCATGGGCAACCGCAACATCCGCAATAGGGCGACGGTGGGCGGCAACATCGGGGCAGACAAGTCCAGTTCGAGCCTGATTCCGTTCTTTCTTGTGTCGGGCGCGCTTTATAAGCGTGTCGACATGGAGCCGGTCGCGGCTGAAGACTGGAGCAAGCTCGACGCAAAAGATCGAGGCATTGTCTCCGAGGTTCTTATTCCTTCTATGGACGGTCGGAAGGCCGCTTTTGGTCACTTTGGCCGCGTGGGAGTGGATATTTCCGTCGTGACCTGCGCCGTATGCGCCGAGGTTGGAACGGACAGGAGACTCAAGAACCTGCGCGTCGCATTTGGCGGCATGGGGCCGAGCTGTCGGCGCTTTGGTGAGATTGAAGGGCTCTTCGAAGGACAAAAAGCGCCGCAGGCTTCCGAAATAGAACGGGAAGTAGCGCCCTTACTCAAGCCTATCAGCGATATACGTGGAAGCGAGGCGTACAAGCGCCAGCGCAGCGCGGCTCTTTTTGCGGACCTTCTGCTGTCTTTGTCTGGCGGCAGCGCAGTGGCCACCATGGAGGCAGGCTCATGCTTGTAAACTTTACCCTCAACCAAAAGAATGTCAGCCTGGAATGTAAAGAAGGCGAGAACCTTAAAGACGCGCTCAGGCGCAATGGAATTATCACGGTGCGCGATGGCTGCGACGGCGAGGGTTCCTGTGGCCTTTGCGCCGTGCTCTTTGAAGGGCGGCTTGTCAACTCATGTCTGTTGTCGGTTCACGATGCCGAAGGGCATTCTATTATCACGCTTGAAAACTACAAGAACGATCCTGTAATGCGCACGATTCAGAGGGCCCTCGTCGATGCGTCCTGCGTCCAGTGTGGATATTGCACGCCGGCTGTGGTGCTTTCGATTCGGGAGCTTTTGGCGCGCAGTTCTAATCCCAGTAAAGACGAGGTTAGGGATGCGCTTTCCGGCACCTTATGCCGCTGCACGGGTTACGAACAATACTTCGAGGCTGTCAATCTGGCAGCCCGCAGGCTTGCGGATCCTGAGTACAAGTTACCGGAGTTTGAAGATTTTCGACCCGATCTGCGCCATATCGGGAAAGACAGAGAAAAGGTCGATGCGGAATTCCTGGTTCGCGGCGAAAAGGCGTATGTCGAGGACAAGGTTCCCGCGGACACCTGCTACCTCAAAATGCTGGGTAGCCCCTATGCTCATGCGTGGATCAAGTCTATCGATGTTTCTGAAGCGAAGGCTGTGCCAGGTGTAGTCGCCATCGTAACACACGAAAACTGCCCTGATACGATTTACACGACGGCAGGACAGACTTTCCCGGAAGCTTCTCCCTATGATCAGCGAATGTTCCCACGTAAAGTGAGGCATGTCGGGGACAGGGTGGCGGCGGTGTTGGCCGAAACCAAGACCGCGGCCGAGGAAGCGCTTGGCAAGATCAAGGTTGAATATGAGGTCTTGGAGCCGGTCTTGAGCATCGAAGCGGCGCAGGAAGCCGGAAGGCGCCAGGGCGGCCCCATTGTGCACGCAGGACATGTGTCCTTTGCTTCGGATGCAACGCCAGAAGCATTACAAGTTGGCGCGGACACGAGAGACGACCCGATTCAGTATCAGTTCTCGATTCAGGCCGATCCACACCGCAACCTGGCCGCAAGCGCAGCAGATGGCATCGGCGACCTCGAAAAGGGGTTTGCCGAGGCGGATGTGGTAATTGAGCGCACGTACAAGACGGACCGGGTCCAATGCACGCCGCTCGAACCGCACGAGGTCTTTGCCTATGTGGAGTCGGGCCGGCTTGTGATGCGCGCCTCTACGCAGGTGCCCATGCACGTGCGCCGCATCGTGGCGCACGCGATCGGTATCCCGGAAAACAAGGTCCACGTCATAAAGGAGCGCGTCGGCGGGGGTTTTGGTGCCAAGCAGGATATTGTCCTGGAGGACGTGGCAGGTTACATGGCCTGGATTACAGGCAGGCCGGTGTTTTTCCGCTACACACGGGAAGAGGAGTTTGTCGCAAGCAGGACGAGGCATCCCATGCAATTCACGATCAAGATGGGCGCAAAAAAGGATGGGAAGCTCACAGCCATTTCGATGAAGTTGGACGCAGACACGGGACCGTACGGGCAACACTGCCTCACCGTGCCCATGAATGCGATTTCCAAGAGTCTGCCGCTTCTCTTGTGCGACAACGCACGGTTTGAGGTGAAGTCCTGGTACACGAACCTGTCGCCAGCCGGCGCCTACCAAGGTTACGGTGGGCCAAAGGGGTCCTTTGCCCTGCAGATGGCGCTTGCCGAAATGGCCGACGCCCTGGGCATGGATCAACTCGCAATGATTGAGAAAAACCGCGTTCGATCCGGTTCGACCATAGAAATACTCAAAAGCCTTGGCGAAGGCAGGGCGGGCGCCGCAGTCACCCTCGGCACCTGTGGCCTTGGCGACATGCTGGAGCGCGGGCGGCGGAACTTTGGCTGGGACGCGCCGAAACCTGCGGCGCCCGGGCCTGACTGGGCTATTGGCCGCGGGGTGGTGATTATCCAACAAGGTTCCGGTTTGCCTAGCCTCGATGCGGCCAACGCGCAGCTCAGGCTCCTCACCGACGGCACCCTTCTTATGCTCTCAGGCGGCGCCGACCTCGGCACCGGCTTGGACACGGTCACTGCAAAGATCGCTGCAGAAACTCTGTGTGTGGACATCGCGGATGTCGCTGTCGTTTCTGGTGATACCGACGCTACACCTTTCGACAAGGGCGCCTACGCTTCTTCCGGCACCTATTTCTCAGGTGGCGCGGCGCTGAATGCAGCGCAAGATCTTCGCAAAAAAGTCCTGGCTGCTGCAGCCGTCATGTTGGGCGAGCAGGTGGACGACCTACAGCTCGTCTATCCTGGCACCATAAAAGGCAAACACGGCTCTTTGACACTCAAAGATCTGGGAGTTCGCTCTGCCCAAGGCGAAGGGCACGCCGAGCTTGTCGGCTTTGGTTCGTTCAAGACTGACCACGCGGCCTTCCCTTACGGCGCCCACTTTGCCCAAGTTGCGGTCAATAAGCGCTCAGGACAAGTGATTGTCCAGCGCTATCATGCGTATCAGGACTGTGGAACGCCTATCAATCCGGCTCTCGCAAAGGGCCAAATCTATGGCGCGGTCCTCAAGTCTATTGGCCATTCGCTTTATGAGGAAATGATTTACGACGAGAATGGTCGCTGTCTCAATCCTAATTTCCTCGATTACAAAATCCCGACCATCGCGGAAGTGCCGGAAGATTTCCATGTCGAGCTTATGCCGGTTGCCGACGAAATCGGGCCCTTCGGCGCCAAGAGTGTGTCGGAGATATCGGTAAATGGAGCGGCACCGGCCCTTGCGATCGCAATTCACGACGCCGTCGGCGTCTGGATAAGGGATTGGCCTTTTACCCCAGAAAAGATTTTGCGGGCTCTCGGCGTGCTGGACTCAAAAAGACAATAAATCAAGGTTCCCCAAAGAAAAGGAGATGAAGATGGACAAGCAGGGTATTGTACGGTTGATCGAAGAACTCTCGCAGAAAAAAATCGATATGAAAGACAAGGATTTCTTGCTCACCTGGGAAAAGACGGGCGACGAAATCGACGCCACGTTCCTCGTTGCGGACATTCTGCGCGCGATGCGCGAGAACAATATCAGCCCGAGGATTTGGGATTCCGGAATTGCGGTTTCAAATTTTAGAGACAATTCGACGAGGACTCGATTCTCTTACTCTTCAGCCTGCAACTTGCTCGGTCTTTATGTGCAAGACTTAGACGAGGGGAAGAGTCAGATTGCTCACGGCGAGACGGTCCGCGAGACAGCCAACATGATTAGCTTCCTGTCCGAAGCCATTGGTATTCGCGATGACATGTATCTGGGCGAAGGCGATAAATACCAGCGGGAAGTAGCAAGGTCGCTGGATCAGGGCGTTGCTGCAGGCGTTTTGCCCGCCAGACCAACCGTCGTCAATCTTCAATCGGACATCGATCATCCGACTCAGGCTATGGCCGACTTTTTGCACCTGGTACATTATTTTGGCGGCAAAGACGGACTCAAGGGCAAAAAAATCGCCATGACCTGGGCTTACTCGCCTTCTTATGGCAAGCCGCTCTCTGTTCCTCAGGGGATTATCGGGCTTGCGAGCAGGTTCGGCATGGATATATCGCTCGCCTACCCTGAAGGCTACGACCTCATCCCCGAAGTAGTCGCGCTCTCCCAAAAACAGGCCAAGGAGTCGGGTGGAAAGCTTACCGTTACTCACTCCATGGACGAAGCTTTTAAAGACGCGGACATTGTCTACCCCAAGAGCTGGGCGCCTTACGATGTCATGCTTAAGCGCGTTCCACTTTTGCACAATGGAGACCAGGCTGGATTAAAAGAACTTGAAAAATCCGCCCTTGCCAACAATGCAAAATTCAAAGACTGGGAATGCACCGAAGAGAAGATGAAGCTAACTCGCAATGGCAAAGCACTTTACATGCATTGCTTGCCGGCCGACATTACTGGCGTTTCCTGTGCGTCGGGCGAAGTGGCTGCCAGCGTATTCGATCGCTATCGCGACGACACATACCGAGAGGCGAGCTATAAGCCCTACATAATCGCCGCCATGATCCTGCTCGGGCGCTTCGCTTCACCTGCGACTGTACTCAAGAACCTGCTTACGCGCAACACGATCCGCGAGCAGGCATAACGTAGACTTAAGCAAATTACTTCAAGCTCGGCCAGCTGACCGAAGGTTATAGTCCGCATAAAACGCGATAGCCTAATGGAAGCTGGCCCATTTTTTCGGGCCTTGATTCTTGATTCAAGCCCTCTTTTCTGGTCTCACACGCTCTTTTCGGGTATTAGGCCGCTGCAGCTGTTGTTGTTTGGTTCCGGTGCACGCGGCCGCACAAAAGAATCTATTCCTTTAAAACTCTTTGGAGTAACGAAAATCCGCATATAGAGCAAAAACACCACTCCAAGGATTCCACTCAAGGTAAAGGCCCAGCCTGTGTCGAGCAAATCTGCAACCAAACCAGAATAAAGTGAGCCGAATGGTGTTACACCAACGAACAAAAGGTTATAGACCGACATCACCATGCCACGCATCTGGTCAGAAGACTGCATTTGCACCGATGTATTGCACATTGTTGTAAGGAACGACATGCCAAAGCCACAGACCGCCAGAAAGAGCCCAGACAGAATAAGGTTGCGCTGCACGCCTACCAGGATCGTCCCAATGCACAGGATAAAGCCGGCAGCATAGACGAAAGCCGGCTTTGGCTCCACTTTGTAACCGCCAAAGGCAACCATTAAGCCCGCGGCAAGGGCTCCTGCACCCATCGCCGCCATCAGGCCCCCATAGGCGTCTGAGCCCATTCCCAGAGCGATCTTGGAAAAACTCGGCACTGTCACATTAAAGTTCAAAACAAAAAGACTTAAAAACCCAACAATGGCAAGCAAACTCAAGATGGCAGGATTGTCGCGGATGTACCTTATGCCCCCCAGTACTTCGGTTTTCATGTCGGACCGCTCGGCCCTTACAGGAGTACGCCCTGCCTCCATCATAATAAGACTCACAATGACTGCGATAAAACTCAGCGCGTTGAGGGCAAAAGTCCATGGGATACCCACAGCAGTTATGAGAACTCCGCCTAACGCAGGCCCAATGACTCTCGCAATATTGAAAAGAGTATTGTTGAGCGCCACCGCATTAGTCACCGCGGCCTTGTCCAGCACCTGTTCGGAAACAAATGCCTGACGTGCCGGCCAATCCACTGCCGTCACGATGCCTGTAAAGAGCGAAATGAGCATGATTACCCAATACTGTTCGTTGCCCATGAAAGAAACAGCAGCCAAAGCCGCGGCTGCGACCGCAAACAAAGACTGGGTCCACAAAAGGATGGTCCTCTTGGGGTAAGTATCGACAAAGGGCCCTATAAAAAGGGCCAATAAGAGCGTTGGTATGTACTGTACCGCAGTCAGAAGCCCCAACTTAGTCGGTGAGTTCGTAATCCTTAGTACAAGCCACGCCTGCCCGGTGTTTTGTAACCAAGTTCCGATTACGGAAACGCCCTGCCCGACGAACCAAAGGCGAAAGTCGCGCGACTCCATAGCAGGAAGTCTGTGTTTTTTGTTCATTTTTAAGTCCAAAGTAACAAATTAATAGAATTTGTCATTTCGGGGTCTTTTGTCAAGCGGAAGTCGACGTTTTTGATCTTACGATGTTCTTAGCCGTATGTGGGAGGCAACAAATTCGCGATATGCGGTATTCTCGCACAGGAGCTCTTCGTGGTCCCCAAATCCTGCAACTCGCCCATCTTTGAGGAAAAGCACCTTATCCACGTATTGAATGCTGGAGAGCCGGTGCGACACGGCGATGATCGTCTTATCGTGTCCATCCAACGCTTGCCACAACTTTTCCTCATTCTTAGTGTCCAGGCTCGCCGTCATGTCGTCAAAAACGACAACTTGTGGTTTACGAGCCAAGGCCCGAGCGATCGCGAGCCGCTGCTTCTGACCGCCCGAGACGCTCACACCCCGTTGCCCTAGCAGCGTCTTCTCTTTAAGGGGAAAGTCCTGAACTTCAGCCGCAATTTGCGCGGTGTCCAGATAATCCCAAAGCTCCTCGGACCCGATTGCCGGCGGGAAACTTGTGGTGCCAAACGCAATGTTTTCTTCAATGGTTCCGGAGAAAAGCAGCGCCTCTTGTGGCACGTACCCCACAAGCCGGGACCAGTCTGCAGGGTCGATTTTCTCCAAAGGAATGCCATTGACGAGCACTTGGCCTTCCGCCGCCGGCAACAAGCCCGTTATGATCTTGGCGAGTGTCGATTTGCCTGAGCCAACGGGTCCAATAACCAGAAGCCTTTCACCCCGTTTCAGTTCGAATGAAACATCATCCACGGCTGGTCGGTCTCTGCCTTCATACGTAAAGTTCACATGGGACAATTCGAGCTTCTCAAATCTGTCCAGATGGACAGCATCGTTCTCTTTGGCAGGAACCTCAAAATCCTTGAGCTCCTCAAGCCTGTCGATGTTGACAAACGCGCGCTTGCCCGAAACGAAGACGTTCGGAATGTCCAAAATTGGGTAAATGAGCATGTTGAGCAGGTTGTAGAAGGCATAGAATGTCCCTATCGTGATCGAGCCCTGAACCACCATGATGCCGCCCACAAAAACCAAGAGAATCTGCCCCGCATAATCGATATTTTGGTAGATGAGATCGAGTATTGTCTGCATTTTGATAACGCCCGTCTCGGTCTTGAACCGCTTTTTAAGGGCTTCGTCAAAAAAACGCTCGTACTTGTCTTCACTTGCAAAAGCCTTGATGATTCTGGCGCCCGAAAAACTCAATTCGAGCTGTTCGTTGATACTGGAAACCGATTGTTCGTTCCGCTTTACACGGTCGTAGATCGTGTCTTGGGTCTTGGAATAGATCATAAGCATTAATGGCAAGGGGATAAGCGAGAGCAAGGCCAGCTTCCAATTGAGCAGTAGCATCGCGACGATGCAGAAGATGACTTTGCTTGTAGACTCGACCGCTCTAAAAATTCCGGAGCACATGAACCAGGAAAGGCGTGGCCCGTCGCTTATATCTGAGGTCAGGCGTGTTGCAATATCGCCTGTCTTATACTTTGAGAAAAACCGATGATCCTTCCCGACGATACTCGCAAAGTACTTATTTCTTATTACATAATCAAATACATTGTTGAGCGCTCCACGAATGCCAGGGAAAAATCCTGAGATGAATCCTGCCACACCAAGCGCCATAAAAAAGAGCGCGATTTTGCTGATCTCTTTTTGTGGATCTGTGTACGAAGCCCGATTCTCGATGATATTTTGGAAAAGATCAAAAAGGCGGCGCGTCAGGAGTGGAAACGCCACGGCAACAACGCTCGACACCAACGTCAAGACAAGCAGCAGGGTGATCATCCCTTTTCGTTCTTTCCAGATGCCCCAGATCCATTTGATGTGCCAAAGCGCTCCCCGTTCGTTTTTGCCTTGAGCAACGCGTTCACTCCTGTTGGTTGGATCGTCGGCATCAGGTTGGATTTTTATCGGTTTGCTCATGCTTCCGCCCTCTCAAGGAACTGTTGCTGAACAAGCTCACGATACTCAGGGAGTTTGTCCAGGAGTTCTCGGTGCGTACCCCGCGCCAAAATCTCCCCATCGCTGAAAAAAAGGATTTGGTCAGCATGCAGAATGGACGACAGTCTGTGCGCCACAATAAGAGAAGAGCGATTCTGCAGGAGCTTTTCCAGACTTCGCGTAATTCTCGCCTCGGTCTCCATATCGACATTGCTCGTTGCTTCGTCGAGAATAACGAGCTTAGGATTGGCCGCCAAAGCGCGTGCAAACGCGATAAGCTGCTTTTCGCCCGCAGAGAGGTTACTCCCGCGCTCCCAAAGATTCGTCTGTAGCTTGTCCGGCAGCGAATCTACGATGTCATTGGCCTGCACCGTCTCCAGGGCCCTTTTGACGGTCTCTTCTGAAATATCGTCGTTATATACCCGGACATTCTCCAAGACAGAACCGGGGAAAAGATAGACATCCTGCAGCACGAGTCCGATGGTCTTGCGCCATGCATCCAGGTTGATTTCGTCAAGTGGCACGTCGTCCACATAAATCGCACCCTTTTGCGGCCTGTAAAACCCACACAAGAGCCCAACCGCCGTCGACTTGCCAGAACCGGACGGACCGACCACTGCCACCATGTCGCCCTTGGGAATCACAAAGGAGAGATCCCTGACAACCCAGTCCTCGCCCTTGTACGCAAACCACACGTGGTCAAAACGAATCTCGCGCTCAAAATGGGGCAGCAAGGTGTTTTCTTTACCGGCCTCTTCAGGAAGCTCCATGATACCCAGAATACGGCGCAAAGAGGTTCTGGACTGTTGCATGCTGCGCAGACTTTCTGCAATTTGCACAACAGGACGCAAGAGAGCCGAACCATACTCAAAAAACAGGAGCAGGGTCCCCAACGTCATACCGCCAGAAAGCACCTTGGGCGAATACAGGAGCAGAAGTGCCACGATAAAGACTGGACCGACCAAAGAATCCAAAGCGGACATGGCAGCGTACTCGATCATCGAAGTCTTAACATCGACGTCCTTTTTTGCCTTTCCAGTCTGGTCCAAAGAGTCTATAGCCCACTTTGTCCTATTGAAGACTTTGACGATTTCAATGCCCTGAATGAATTCGGTCACCTTGGCAAGAATCTGCGCATAAAGGGATCTGGACTTGTCATAGAGTTTTATGAGCCTGTTGAAGTAAAAGAACAGGATAAAAATAAAGAAAGAGGTCACGCCAAGCATGATCCATGCCAAAGCAGGAGCCAGGGAAAACGTCACCGCAAATATACCGGCCATTACGAGCACATTCACAATGAGTGTCACACCGATAGTGGAGAAAAAGTCTCGAATCCTCTCTGTATCATTCTCCGTCCGGGACATCAGTTCGCCCACAGGATGTTCATCCAAGTACGAAAGTGGCAACTTCAACAGATGAGAAAAAAGGTCCTTCTTGATGTTCGTGACAATGGAAAGCCCCATCTTGGACAAAAGAATAGTACCGTAATAGCTCAACACCCCGCTCATAACAACAATTCCCAAATACCCGAAGGCATATGTAAGCATGAGCCCAGTATTACCAGCAGGAACTGCTTTATCGATTATTTGTTTTAAAATCAGGGGTTGCGTGATACTGGCGGCAGCTATCGAAATAAGGCACAGGAGCCCTGTGATGGCCATGTTCTTATACCGAAGGACATAATTCCATAGCCTGTTCTTGTAGGAAAGTGGCGAGGAATTAGCAGAGTTAAGACTGACATCCATACAGTTTCGTTTAGGCTATTGTTTTTCTTGAATATAGGCTGAGCTTCATATTCAGGACTCGAGATTTTAGGACGCAAATTATGAACTTACTACACAAGTTGTGCTTTCTGGCGCCACTAAAACTCGCCTGTCCCATAATAACAGGCTATGGGATAATTGCAAGAGGAACAAACCGATATACATCGGCGGGAAATCAGGGCCAAGCCTTTGGGGGCATTTTGTGAATCTAATGGCCTCTAGTGGCCTCGAATGGCAATTCGTGGTTCTTTGCTTGGCTCTCTTTTTGACTGGCTCTCTTACGAAATAAGGTCAGCAAAAACGGCATCGCTCGCCTGCTGAAGATCCAACGGGCTGATAAAAAGCTGTAAACCCCGCTTCCCAGCACTCACCGAGATATGGTCAAAGAGTTTGGCAGTCTCATCCAGGAATGTTGGAAATTTCTTTTTCATCCCGATCGGAGAACAGCCACCGCGCATATAGCCCGTAAGTGGTTCGAGTTCTTTCAGTGGCAGCAGAAAGCAGCTCTTGTCGCCCACGGCACGAGCAGCCTTCTTGAGGTCGATTTCACAGGAACCGGGCACAACGCAAACAAAATAGCCGGTTCTTTCGCCAGAAAGCACAATCGTCTTAAAGACCTGGTCCGGATCCAGTCCGAGGACCGCCGCGGCGTGCTTTGCAGAAAGGTCTTCTTCATCCACATCGTACTGACGCACTTCAAAGGGAATCCCCTTGGATTCCAAAAGACGGATGGCATTGGTCTTCTCTATAGAGCTCTCTTTATTGATCATTTTTCCCACTCATTGCTTTGTGTCCAAGTCCTGTCCTATTTCTGTCCTAATTCCTACTCAAGGCCAGAGAAAGTGGCAGCATACTTTTTTGTCAGACTTTCGTAATCGGACAAGGTATCTATGTCTTCAAGCACGGTTGTCGTATTACACTCAACCTGCATGCTTCCGAGCAGGTCAAGGACGGGTTTAAGGCGTTCTCCTGCCGGAAGCGACAAGAGAGCAGGGATATAGCGTAAAGGGAAAAGGACAGGGTGGCCGGAGTCACCTCTGCATGAGGCAACAAGAGCGCACGGTAAAGATCGGTTTGAACCGGGGTTCGCGTCAGGATCAGGTTCATAGACAGTCTTGGCCTTACCCGTACCCGTGGTGTCCATAGTGTCCATAGTGTCCATAGTGTCCATGTATTCTGCAAGCGCGGCAAAAACACTGACGGGCACAAAAGGTTTATCCGCCTGGTGGAGGAAAAACCCAGAAACATCTGGACAGTTCTTACGTAGCGTATCGATTCCAACCTGCGCAGAGCCCACCATACCGTCTTGCCAATTTGGATTCTCTACGACAATGGTTCCTGTTAAGCCCCTGAGTGCTCTGCTAACCTCCTGGCCGTTGCTGCCAACAACGACCACAAGCGGCCTTGTCAGGATGAGAATTGTCTCTGCTATAAAACGAACCACTGGCTTGTTTCCCAAAGGCAACAAGAGTTTTTGTCTACCCATCCTGGAACTTGCGCCCGCAGCAAGCAGTATGCAAGGATAACGAGAGCTTTTGCTCGAGCTGTTCCCCTCAAAATCCCCCATCGAGGTACTACCTAATACGTTTTTGCGAGTCATTGGACACCTTTGTTTTTCTCTTGAGACACAAAGTCACGCAATCTTGCAATTTCTTCTTGAGTTTTTTGGGGAGCAGGTCCGCCGGTCTGAGTCCTCCGTGCTACACAAGCCTCTGGCTTCAAATAGGCAGCAAGCCCGGCCATATCGAACTTCAGGCCCAAAAGCGCGCTGTGAGATCCTTGTATCAATTCCGCGTCCAGGTCCGCGATAGCGCAACCTCTTTGAGCACACAGACTGATTATCGACTTCGCCGCCTGATATGCCGAACGAAATGGCACGCCGCGGCTTACCAAATACTCAGCCAGATCTGTGGCTTCTATAAAACTTCCTTGCAGTGCGCTCTGCATGCGCCCCGGCTGCGGTCTTATTGCACGAACCAGCGCCACAAAGGCTTTTAGCGAAGCACTGAGGGTATCTTCAATATCGAAAAAAATCGACTTGTCTTCTTGCAGGTCTCGATTGTAGGCATACGGCAAGCCTTTCTGCAGCACCAGCAAAGAACTCAGATCCCCGATAACCCGTGCAGACTTGCCCCGCAGGAGCTCGGCCGGGTCGGGATTGCGCTTTTGGGGCATTATGCTGGAACCAGTGCTTGCGCGGTCGTCGAGTTTTATAAAGCCATATTCACTCGAGGTCCAAAGCGCAATGTCTTCGCACGCCCTGGAAAGATGCACGAGCAGCATGGCTGCCGCACTTGCATACTCCACGCAGAAGTCCCTGTCTGCCACCGCATCCATCGTGTTGCGGGTTGGCCTGTCAAAGCCAAGTTCGATGGCAGTAGCCTCGCGGTCAATGGGTAAGCCTGAACCCGCAAGGGCCCCAGAGCCAAGCGGACACTCATTGGCACGAAGTTCCCCGTCGATAAAGCGTCCGTAATCGCGCTCCAAAGCCGCACACCAGGCCAAGAGTTCGTGAGCAAAGGTCACCGGTTGTGCCCGTTGCAGGTGTGTGTAGCCAGGCATCAGCATTCTCGTGTTGGGTTCGGCCAAATCGAGCAGTGCCTCGAGGCAATCCAGAATGCCGGCTTGAGCCGCAAAAAACGCGCGCTTAGCATGCAGACGAAATGCCACGGCCACTTGATCGTTCCGCGAGCGCCCAGCGTGGATTTCTTTGCCCACTTCTCCCAAACGGCGAACCAGCTCCTCTTCGATAAACGAGTGCACATCCTCGCTCTTGGGGTCGACTTGGATGAGTCCCGCCTTTAGCTCCGAGCGCAGCCTGATGAGCTCGGAAACCAGCTTCCTGGCATCTTCGGCACGTATAATCCCTTGCTCGCCAAGCATTTGAGCATGGACACAAGAGCATTCGAGGTCCTCGTCCAGGAGGCGTTTGTCTATTGAAAGCGACGAGAGAAAGGATTCTATATCTGGATCGAGCGGCGAAGCCTCGCCCGCTCCGCCTGCCACTGTCTGCCACAGTTTTGCCATAGGACATCTATCCTTTTTATAGAGCTTTTGGGTTGTTACAAACGCCAAAAACCAAAGAAAGTCAAACTATAAGTCAACACTATACGGATAAAAGTGTACGACAGAAAAGCCGCTGGTTCCAGCGGCTTTTCTGCTTTACATAATTATGTGCAAAGCAAACCTATCAGTTTTCAGTCTGCAATTCTCGAGGCTTTAGTCTTCGGAAGGCGGCGTAAATCCGGCGCTTCCGGGTGCAGGCGCGTCAGGAGCCCTTGCCACTCCGCTTGCCGCGACGTTAGCCTTCATTTTGGCCCTGACCTTGGTGGGAAGCCCGAATAGGTTTATAAAGCCCGTCGAATCCTTGTGCGAGAAAAGCGGACCCGTCGTAAAGCTCGCCAGACTTGCGTCATACAAAGAATAGGGCGAAGTGGTACCGGCCGACATCATCGATCCCTTGTACAGCTTGAGACGGGCAGTACCGCTCACAGTTTCCTGCGTCGAATCGACAAAGGCCTGCAACGCCGTGCACAATGGCGAGAACCACTCCCCTTCGTACAAAATCTCCGCAAAACGCTGTGCAACGGTCATTTTGAAGGACAAGGTCTTTTTGTCCAGACAAAGCTGCTCGAGTTTATCGTGCGCTTCCATCAGAATCGTTCCGCCCGGGGTTTCGTAAACGCCGCGGGATTTCATGCCGATGACCCTGTTCTCCACCATGTCGACAATGCCGATTCCGTTTCGTCCACCAATCTCGTTGAGCTTTTTGACAATCGACACAGGATCGAGCTTTTCACCGTTCACGGCCACCGGCTCGCCTTTTTCAAAGGTC
>JAFIHQ010000162.1 GCA_017849315.1 Treponema sp. | reverse complement strand
TGATGCGCATTGCTTTGATAGGATTCATGGGGTCAGGCAAGACCACGATCGGGCGTCGCTTGAGCGAGATGTTGGAGTACTCATTCATAGACCTCGACGAAGAAATTGAAAAAGCTGCCCATGCAAGCCCTGCTGAGGTATTCAAGCTTTATGGAGAAGAGACTTTTCGCTCGACGGAGTCTAAGGTGCTTGAACAAGTGGGGTCGGCAGAATTTGATTTGGTGGTGGCCTGTGGTGGTGGAGTCGTAGAACAGGCACGCAATCGGGAAGTTCTCCGAAAAGCCTTCTTGACCGTTTGGCTGGATGTTCCTTTTAGTGAAGTTGCAAGACGCCTGTTTAGAGAATCCGGAAGCCGGCCTCTGTGGACTGCATCGGAGGGTAAAGCTACACAGCCGGTATCCTCTAAACCATCTTTAAAAGACAAGAACGAAGTATTGTACAATCGTCGCCAGGCGCTTTATGCCGAATGTGCAGATCTGGTCTACCATTGGGAGGAGCCAGAAGACTACAACGCTTCAGCGCTTCACATTTATGAGCTCATAGGGCAACAGGGTGCTTAAGCTTTGCTTGGCAATGCCCAGCATTGTGCTGGTGCCAAACGCACGCGCATCCAGTCGTCCTCTTTGCCGCAAAAACCGTCAGGTGCCATAAGTTCAAAAGGCAGCAAAAAACCATCCGGCCCCTTGAGGTCTGCGGTAAGGCCAAGACTTTGAGCATCGATGATGATTCTTTTTCTGTTTCTGACCTCGGTAATGCGATGTATCCTCCCTTCCAGAAGGTTGGCGTGCTGAGGCTCGGGCATTTTCTCCGTCAGAAGTTTGTCTTCCGCTTTACCTTTCGATTTGCCTTCCGACTGGAGCGCAAGACCTTCTTGAGAACAAAAAAGGAATGTCCTTTCGCTCGCAAGCTTTTGAACTTTACAGTGTTTTTCTGGTATAACAAAGACTTGTTTCCCACAAGATACGCGCGTCGTTTCTCCTTGGGAATCGATTGAATCGATGGGGAGCAACCACCCCAAGCCGAGAAAGCTGACACACCACGCATCCGGCGGTTCTGCACAGATTTCTTTCGGCGTGCCCTGGGCCACAATTCGACCTTTGCGCATCAAAAAAAGGATATCCCCAAGGTCCATTGCTTCCTCAACATCATGGGTAACATGGAGAGACGTTGTGCCGTTTTCCTTTAGGCGTTGTCTGATGTATCCGCGCAATTCCCTACGGAGTGGTGCATCAAGCGAGGAAAACGGCTCATCCAGGAGGAGAAGTTCTGGATTGACTGCAAGCGCCCGGGCCAGAGCGAGCCTTTGGCGTTCTCCTCCAGACATTGCTTCGGGTTTTTTGGAAAGTAAATCGATGATTTGAAATTTCTCTGCCAGTTTCCTGGTCTGTTGTGCGATTTCCTGCTCTGGAACATGGTGCTGACGCAGACCAAAAGCGAGGTTCTTCCATCCGTTCAGATGGTCGAAGAGTGCTAAATCCTGAAACATAAAGCTTAGTCCGCGCTTTTCTGGGGGCAATTGGTCTATCCGCCTGCCTCCGAGATAGATCTTTCCAGAACTGGCCTGTTCCAAACCGGCGATTAGCCGTAAAAGAGTGGTTTTGCCACTTCCAGATGGGCCCAGAAGGACACCTATCTGTCCTTTCTCGAGTTCCAGGGAAGCTCGAAGTTCAAGATTATCACGTTCAAAGACTAGATCTTTTATGTCAAGCTGTTCCATAAGGCTTTTCCTTGAAGAAGAAGGCAATTCCAGTCAACAAAGCAAGAATAAGTCCTGCTGCGCACGCCTCATTGAATCTGTAAGAGGAAATCAGCCTGTAGATGAGCACAGGCAGAGTCTCTTGTCCCCCCCCAACTACAAGCGCCATGTTTGAGTCTCCGATTGTCATGGAAAGAGCAAATGCTGCCGCGCTTAAAATCGAAGGCCAAATTTCACCAAGCTCGACTCTTATTGTTGCCTTCAGCGGAGAGGCTCCAAGCGTTCTTGCCGCATCATACTTTTGTAGTCCCAAACCATTTAGCGCAGCAATGACGCTTTTTGCGACAAAAGGCCATGCTATCGTACTTTGAGCCAAGATCATTGCCACGTTGTTGGCAAGATTCCTGTCAGTTACCGAAATTGTTCCAGAGATAATGGCCCATCCGAAAGCTGTCAGTACCGGAGAGATTGCCATTGGCAGGGTTGTCAGAATAGTAGAAAACCTTGAATTTTTCTGCCTTCGCACAGCCATGGCAACCGTCAAGCCGATTCCTATGGCCAACAATGCGGCGATACCGCTCAAAGCCAAGCTGTGAACTAATGAAAGCCCCAAAACATCCTGGCTCTGGAAATAACCTCCGCCTGTGAGCCGCACGAAGTTCTCAAAACCAAAGCGGGGTGCGCCTCCCGGAAGATCCGTGACGGTAAATGCTGCCAGCGTAAGCGCCAACAGCGGACCAATAAAAAAAATGCCAATAAATAAGGAATAGAGTACTACAAGAAAGGCTGCAAATCGCCTCGGTCTCCTGCGTGCTCGGGTGGCTCCATAGTCTTTCATCATAGCGGAGGTCCGTTGACCGAGTCGTGCTAAAGCCCAGGCGAGCTCAAGCGCGATAAATGTCTGAATGGCAGCCAACACGAAAGCCTTTTGCCTGTCACCGTTGAACGTGAGCGCCCGATAGATATCGACCTCCAGGGTGCTCCCTTCCAAACTGCCAAAGACAAGCACAATCGTAAAGCTGAAGAAACAGAATAGAAAGATCAAGCTCATGGACTGGAAGATTGAGGGTAAGAGATACGGCAGAGTACCAACCCTAAATGCTTCCAACCTCTTTGCCCCTAGAGTTCTGGCTGCTTCCTCGCGGCTTTGGGGCAGCTGTTCCCATACTTTTCCTACATTTTGAATTACTATAGGGAAATTGTAGAATGCATGAATAAAAACAAGGCCCCAGAATCCGTAAAGGAATCCATTCGTGCTGCCTAACTTTGACAAACCCAAAGTCTGAGGCAACAGTGTTAAAAGTCTACTTAGCCACCCGGTTCTTCCATAAAACAAGATGAAGGAGAGGACCACAAGCACTGGCGGCAGACAGAATGGAACCGCCGACAACGCGAGCAAAACTCTCCTGCCCGGGAAGTTGTATTTGGCAACAAAATAGGCACCAGGAATGCCGACAAGCAAGGCAAGGGCACTGCTTGCTAAGGCTTGGGACAAGCTGAACGATAGGCTTCGAAAGGTACTGGGCGCAGTAAGGATCTGCCACAGGGCGTTCATTGTCCTTTCTGTACCGCCAAGACGGGTCGTGGAGACAAAAAAGCCAATGAGAGGGCTAAGGGTAAAGAACAGGACGATGGCGCAAAACCCAAGCCTTACGGCATTTTTCATTTTCATCTGCTTCGCTCAGCGAAGCGCGGCCTGCAAAAGATCTACTGCACGTTCAGGATCCTTCTGCAGGTTGGAAACCTTTGCCGCTGGCAGACTTTTGACATCATTGGGCACAATTTCAAAAGAGTCAGGCAACTTGACCAGCGTGTTTGCAGGAAACATCCATTGTGTCTCGGGGAGGATTGATTGAGCCTCTTCCGTCAGCAAGAAATCAAGGAAATTTTCCGCGGTTTTTATCTTTTTTGAGTTACCTAAAACGCCAGCCAATTCAATCTCGAGGGGATGTCCTTCTTCAAAAACGAGTGCTTTGTAGCGTTCCGACTTCTCGTACGCCTTGTGATATGCGGGGCTTGTCGAGTAGCTCAAGACAAGTGGCGCTTCTCCTTTGGTGAACAATCCATAGCCGGTGTCCCAGCCTGGAGTCATAGCAAGAATCGAAGGAGCCAAACGCTTCCAGTAGTCTTCCCACTTATCGACATAGACAGCTTGTGTCCACGCCAATAGGCCCAGTCCAGGTGTGGATGTCCGCGGATCCATGATTATGATCTTCTTCTTGTATTCAGGACGAGTCATTTCCTCCAGATTCTTAGGAGGTGCCAGCTCTTTGTCTTCCCATTTACTGTCCCAAATAAAGGCGAAATTGCCGTAATCGTATGGAATTAGCCTTGATTGTGAATCGATTAACAGTTTTTTATCGATGTTTTTGAGATTTGCAAGATGCAATGGTGTAAAAAGGCCGCTCGCCAAAGCGCGTGGTGCCAATTTGTCGTCGAGTCCTATTATGGCATCGGCTTCAGCGTCCTTGCCTCTTGCTAAAACTTCAGCCAACAGGGCGCCGCCATCCCCTTTTGACTGAAAGACGATCTTGGTACCTGTCTTTTCCTCATAGAGTTTGGCTAGGGCAGGGCCGGGGCCCCACTCGGACACAAAGGAATCATAGGTCCAAATGGTGAGGCTGTCGACCTTGGCATTTTGGTTCTTGCATGAGAAAAAGAGAACAAAAACTAACAAGACAATTAGAACAGAAACTAGACGCTTCATTTTTCCCTCCGCCGGTATTATCCGGATCAGGTTCATCGGGTCTTATCTCAGGCAAAGACCTTCCTCAAGGAAAGCCATTGCCACCCCGTATTCCAACTTAGAACTTAAGGACTCTACGTTCGATCAAGCGGACTTACGCGCGTATTCAATAAGGCAGGGGCTCTTGCCCTCCACCGTATCTCTTGTCACCGTAACTCGCTTTGCACCTTCCTGACTGGGTAGCTCGAACATTATATCGATCATCATGTCTTCAACGATAGACCTTAGCCCGCGCGCGCCAGTCTTTTGTCTAATGGCTTTTTCGGCTATCGCGTCGATCGCATCTTCCTCGAACACAAGGTCGATATTGTCCAACTTCATGGAAGCCTGATATTGCTTCAGGACAGAATTCTTTGGTTCTGTAATAATGCGTTTGAGGTCTTCCTTGTTGAGATCATCCAATGCCACATGGACAGGCAATCGACCAATAAACTCGGGTATCATACCGAACTTAATAAGATCGTCTGGATGCAGATGTGAGAACAGCTCCTTCGTGCTGATCTCACCCAAGGGCTTTACGTCGGCACCAAACCCAAGTGGATGTGTCGCGATCCTTGACTGGATGATTTTGTCCAAGCCGACAAAAGCCCCACCACAGATAAAGAGAATGTTGGTCGTATCGATGCGCAGGTACTCCTGATTGGGGTGTTTGCGGCCTCCTTGTGGCGGCACATTTGCTATCGTACCCTCGATTATTTTCAAGAGCGCCTGCTGAACTCCCTCTCCCGACACGTCTCGAGTAATAGAAGGGTTTTCACCTTTCTTAGCGATCTTGTCAATTTCGTCGATGTAGACAATTCCTCTTTCGGCTGCTTCGATATTTCCACCAGCGTTTTGAATCAGTTTGAGGAGGATATTCTCGACATCCTCACCAACATAACCGGCCTCAGTAAGCGTAGTAGCATCAGCAATTGCAAATGGTACTTTGAGCTTTCTCGCCAAGGTCCTGGCAAGCAGTGTTTTACCAGTTCCGGTCGGACCTATGAGCAAGACGTTCGATTTCTCGATTTCTACGTCAGGATCACCTATTTGTTTATGTTGTATACGCTTGTAATGGTTGTAGACAGCAACCGATAACACTCTCTTGGCATTGTCCTGCCCCACAATGTACTCGTCGAGGTATGCTTTTATCTCTTTGGGCTTGGGGACTTCCTCCAAGAATTGCTCGGAGACTTTTTGCTCTTCCTCGGCAAGGAGTTGGTCACAGATTTTGACGCACTCGTCGCAGATGTTTACACCGGGACCGGCAAACATCTTCTTTGCAAACTCGCTGCTTTTGCCGCAGAAAGAGCAATAGGTTTCGTATGTCTGCTCAGGATTCTTGTTTCGTGCCATTGTTATCGGGGCTCCATGATCTTGTCTACAAGGCCATATTCCACCGCTTCTGTCGCACTCATGTAGAAATCCCTTTCCATGTCCGTAGCAAGCTGCTCCACGGTTTTACCGGTATGTTTCGCAAAATACTCTATGGTGAGTTTCTTAAGCCTTATAATTTCTCTTGCCTGCAGGCTTATATCGCTGGATTGTCCAGATGCATTTCCCCAAGGTTGATGAATCAATATTCGGGAAGAGGGCAGGGCAAAACGCTTACCTGCGGTACCGCTTGTCAGGATCAATGCAGCCATCGAAGCCGCCTGTCCCAGACAAATAGTCTGAACATCGCAGCGTAAATACTGAATCGTGTCGTAAATTGCAAGCCCCGCCGTCACCGCACCTCCTGGAGAGTTTACATAGAGAGAAATGTCCTTTCCGGTATCTTGAGATTGCAAGAAAAGCAACTGGGCGACCACCAAATCAGCCGTGAGGTCGTTGATTTCACCATCGATGAAGACAATTCGATCTTTAAGCAGTCGAGAGTAAATATCGTAAGAGCGTTCCCCAATACCGGTCTGTTCAATAACCATGGGAACTAGCGTATTCATTTGTTCGTTCATCCAGACTTCCTTTGACTCTCTTTATTTGCTTAAAATCTACTGATTCTGATTCATAAAGTCCAAGAATGTCTTGGCTTCGCCTTCCTTAACGACAACGTTCGCAAGAACAGAATCAACGAACTCCTCCTC
>JAFIHQ010000161.1 GCA_017849315.1 Treponema sp. | reverse complement strand
TTCATATTAAGAACAGATGGCAGGTCCAGTAAAAATGTATCAATATAATTTGACAGATATTCCGTTTGAGTCTATGATTGTCTATAAACATTCGTCTCTAGGAGAAAACGATGACCGAAGAGAAAAATATCCTGCAAAAAAGCGTGTCCCGTCGGACATTCCTCAAGACTACGGGAATTGGACTTGGCATAGCCGCCGGTACACTCATGCTTGGAACAGGCATTGCCGGCGCACAGTCCCAGAGTGGTACAGTTACAGAATCACCACTGCCCTATGTCGAGCTGGATCCAAATGAGGCGCGCCTCTTGGCACATGCAGGGTACTATAAGTCAGGCTGTGCTTTTGCCACATTTTATTCAATCGTTACCCTGCTGCGCGATAAAGTCGGTGGGCCTTATAATCAAATCCCCTTGCGGATGTTGGGTTATGGGCGTGGAGGTGCTGCGAGCTGGGGAACTCTTTGTGGCGCACTCAACGGTGCAGGAGCTGCTATCAACCTTGTGGCTCCAGATGCAGATGTCAACGCAATTTTAGGGGATCTCATTGGCTGGTACACCATTACGGAATTCCCGACTGCAGAAGCAAATGCTCTCGCTGTAGCCAAAGGATACAAGTACGATACGAATCAGCAATATCTTGCCGTCGCTCTTCCCACGAGCGTGTCTAATTCTCCTCTTTGCCACGCATCGGTGGCCGAATGGATCAAAGCTTCTGGTTTCGCCGAACCCACCACCGAACGCAAGGAGCGCTGCGCACGCCTATCCGGTGACGTAGCGTACAAAACGGTACTTATGCTCAACGCATGGAAAGCCGGCAAGTTTGTTCCTGCTTTCAAAGTCAGTGAGGAGACCGCAGGGTGCCTGTCCTGCCATCAGACTCAACAGGTTGGCAAGATGAGCTGTACTTCCTGTCACGAACCGCACTGATAGTCCGCGCACAATTTCTGGAAGCTTGTTTTTCAAGGCGATCTTCTTGAGAAGCGGGGCCAAAAACCCCGCTCATTTTATTGACATTTCAACACTGAGGCGGAGCAGAATCTTATAATGAAATCATATCTCGACAGACTCTATGATGCACTTCGTTCAGTGAAGTTAGCCATAGTGCTGTTGGTCGTCCTTGTGCTATTCGCCGTTGCAGGCGGAGTTATACCACAAGGTAAACCTGTCGATTTCTATGCGACGCAATTTGGCGGCAGCATTGGCAACTTGATTGTCTTGCTTGGACTGAATCACGTTTTTTCAAGTCTGGCATTCCTGATCGCTGCTGCACTCTTTGCCGTCAATCTCACCGTTTGTACCTTCCATAGACTCACTCTAGAAATAGGAAAGCCGTGGGAAAAGCGACGCCACGGGCCCGACATCCTCCACGTTGGAATACTCATCCTGCTTTTTGGTGGCATCCTCACGGCGCGCACGAGAACAGAGACCATACTTGAGGTACAAAAAGGGCAAGCCGCAGCTCTGCCCGATGGGTCCACAATCGTACTTACAGACTTCGATTTTGAAACGTACCCCGACGGCAGACCAAAGAATTGGGTTTCTACCGTCACAATCGGCACGCAAACGCAGCGTCAGATCAAGGTCAATTCACCACTGCGAGAGCATGGCTACTCGATCTATCAGAAATACTGGAAAAACGAAACCAACGTCATTCTTCTTGACCCGACAGGAATGGAGATAACTCTGCGGCAAGGTATGCGCCAACCTACCATGGATGGTTTTGTGTTCTTTATGGCAATTAGCACAGACTATTCGTCCCCTGCTCAAGCCCCTGGTTCGACCTCGATTGGCTCAAATAGCTTGAGCGAAAATAATCCGGTTTTTCTGGTTGAAGACCACAACAAACGACTCGTCATTAAGGCGTACGAAGGAGACAAGGTCGGGCCCTTTATCTATAAAGGGACGGTGGAGAACTCGATCTCCGGGCTCGCCGTCGTGTCGGACAAGGGATACCCCTACGTCGTAGCCGGGTTCGTACTTGTGGCTCTAGGAGTATTTCTCACCTACGTTCAAAAACTCAAAGGATTGGTACCATGATTGCAACATCTGCATTTGTCTTGCTCGTTGTGAGCCTTATTGTCCAAATCGTACATTTTTTCAGGACAAAAAAGGCGCCGGACACCGTATCACCATGGCTTTCCTTGGTGGCCGGAGCCCTACTACTTATAGAGATTATCCGAAGAAGTGTGGCGATTCAATTTATTGCGCTGACAGGACTTTTCGAGTCGCTCGTGTTCCTTGCGTGTTTACTCTCGCTGCTTACATTTGCCATGCATTTCTTCAGATGGTCGGCTGAAAACCGAATCCTTCCTTTCGGTGCTACCATTATTGCCATCATCTTCCTTGCGCTGGCGAGTTCTCCAATTGCGCCTTCTGAGGTAAAACCACCGGTACCGGCGCTCCAATCCGGTTGGCTCATCCTTCATGTTTCGTTCACCTTTGTTGGAGAGGCCTTTTTTGCTGTTGGTTTTGTCAGCGCCATTTTACAGTTGCTAACCAAGGATAAGGACAAATCAAAAAGCTATGATCGAACAACATACACGAGTATTGCCGTGGGATATCCCATCTTTACTGCAGGAGCTCTTATTTTTGGAGCAATCTGGGCAGAGAAAGCCTGGGGAATTTGGTGGAGTTGGGATCCAAAGGAAACCTGGGCGCTGATAACCTGGCTGACATACACCGCATACCTACACCTGCGACTGGTACGCAAGAATACGAGCAAGCTGGTGCCGGCCCTGGTCATCATTGGATTCTTTGTTGCGATGTTCACGTTCTTGGGTGTAAACTTCCTTATGACCGGCTTGCACAGCTACGCTTAAGAATCTGCACGCGCGGCCACGCATAAGCTGACAAGTCCAGCACCGCTTGTGAGGCCAAGTGAGGTACTGAAGCGTTTGGGGCGACGAGTCCCGCATCGTTTTTTTGAAGTACAGAAATGCTCAGAAAAGAAATAAGAGGTAGGCTTATGAAACAGGTTGCGCGCGTCCATTTCGCTCACCTTCCAACCCCAATTGAGGAGCTCGTGACGCTTTCTGATGAGCTTGGAGGGCCACGGATCTTTGTAAAGCGCGACGATGCCACTGGCCTCGCCTTTGGCGGCAATAAGACACGCAAACTGGAGTTCCTCGTGGCCGATGCTTTGAGAAACGGTGCGCAGACCCTCATAACCGCAGGGGCCGCGCAATCCAACCACTGCAGACAAACCGCGGCGGCTGCAGCCAAATTCGGTCTTAAATGCATACTTGTGCTCAATGGCGCTCCACCAGATACACCATCTGCAAACCTGCTGTTGGATAAGCTCTTCGGGGCACGGATCATGTGGGTGGCCGACCGCAAGGACCGCGAACATGTTCAGGAAGAGGCATTCAAGAAACTTGAGGCAGACGGCGAGAAACCGTATTTCATCCCCTATGGCGGGTCCAGTCCTGTCGGCGCCCTGGGCTATGCTTTCGCTGTCCAGGAGGCGCTTCGGCAAAGAGAAAGGTTCGACTGGTACGTGTTCGGCACGTCGTCGGGCGGCACCCACGCCGGCCTACTCCTTGGTTCGCGGGTATTCGGCTTCAAGGGCAAGGTACTCGGCATAAGCATCGACGAGTCCGAGGCCTGGCTTAAGGAGCATGTGAGCGCACTGGCGTCGCAGGCCTCGGAGCTCATTGGGAGCCGCATAGATTTCGCGCCCGACGACGTGCTCGCGAACGACGCTTACTGCAAATCAGGCTACGGTGTGCTCACAAGCGCCGAGAAAGATGCAATAAAGCTCTTTGCCCGCACTGAAGGGCTCCTGCTTGACCCCGTCTATACCGCCAGAGCCGCTGCCGGTATGATAGACCTTGTACGCAAGGGTTTCTTCGGTCAAAACGAAAGAATCCTCTTCTGGAATACTGGTGGCCAGCCTGCACTGTTTGCGGATCAGTATGCGCCGTCATTGGTCTAGGCCGCATCCGTTACTGCTACAGGCCGCATGTCGCATGTCGCATAAGGAATCACCAGAAAAGGCGCCAGTTACAAAGAACAGGCACAATAAACAGGCACGATGAACAGTCGTGCGCAATTTGGAGAACAATCTGATTAGTGCTTTTGAAGATCGACGAACCGAACGCTTTACCATGGTTCAGCGGCAGATCGTCGCCCGAGGAGTCAAGAATAGACGCGTCCTTTTAGCCATGCGCACCCTGCCCCGCCATCTTTTTGTCCCCGAGGCTTATAGCGATTATGCGTACGACGACTGTCCCCTTCCTATAGGCTTTGGTCAAACGATCTCTCAGCCTTTCATGGTGGCCTACATGCTGGAAGCATTGTTCCTGACTGGCAGCGAACACGTGATGGAAGTGGGGACGGGTTCGGGTTATCAGACAGCTCTGCTCTCTATGCTTGCGGATACAGTTGTGAGTATCGAGCGCATAGCGCCGCTTGCGCTTCGTGCCGAGCGCCTCCTGCATGAGCTTAACATTAGCAATGCCAGGATCATGATTGGCGATGGATACAACGGGTTTTCAGCTGGCGCGCCTTTCGATGCAATTCTTGTGTCAGCCGCCCCAACGTTTGTTCCACCCATTCTCGCTGGACAACTCAACGAAGATGGCGGCAGAATGATTTTGCCTATGGGCGATTTTGGGGCGCAAAGTCTCGTTCGCATAACGCGAAATGGTGATGACCTTATGGTCGAAGACCTCATGGAAGTGGCATTTGTACCAATGATACAAGGGCTTTCTGACCTTGAATAGTCAGGGACGCTAAAGCTTACTTTGGCAGCGTTGTCTCCGCACTTATCGTGATACCGCCACGGGGCCGCTGCGTTACCACAACCTTAACCCACTTTGGCGCACAAGCCTCGTAAATATCCTTTGCGACGCGCGCGGAGAAAGCTTCACAAAACAGGCCTTCTTCGCGGAAGGACCACAGATAGAGTTTGAGGCTTTTTGACTCGATACAAGATTTGTCGGGCGCAAATTCAACGTGTACTGTTTCAAAGTCGGGCTGCCCCGTCACAGGACAGAGGCTCGTGACCTCGTCGCTCTCGAGGACAACTTTGTCTACACCAGCTGGAGCTGGGAAGATCTCGAGCGCTCGGCTGGGCTGACGCGTGGATTTGCCCAGCGCCTTGAATTCGTAATTATCTTTCTCTGTATTCTCTGCCACAACGGCCTCCTTTGAGCACTTTGAGCATTAGCGTATCATTCACGTGAGCATTGGCATACCATTCACGCGTTTGAGCATTCATTTTCTCAATCTGAAAGGATTGTATACAACTCCATGGTCGTAGACGTCGACACCCTCGAGCTTTTTCACTCTTGCCACAACAAAGTACGTAAGCGGCGTAAAGAGCGCCTCATAAAGCACCTTAAATAGGTATTGCGCAAGCATCATCTGTAGAAGTACCGAGGTTGGCATGGCACCCCAGAACGCGATACCGATAAAGAGCACAGTATCCAGCCCTTCCCCAACTATAGTCGAACCAATCGTACGCATCCAAAGGTATTTGCCGCCCGTTGTCTTCTTCATCATGGAAAGCACGATGGAGTTTCCAAACTCACCTGCCCAATATCCAACAAGCGAAGCAAGGACAATTCGCGGCGTCATGCCCAATACGGTAGCAAATGCAGCCTGGTCCTTAAAGAATTGAGGATATGGCAGCGCTATTGTGGCCAAGAACAGAAGCGACATCAAAAGGTTGGCCGCAAAACCCAGCCAGATGATGATGCGTGTGCGCCGGAAACCATAGACTTCAGTGAACACATCGCCCAGGATATAGGTAATGGGGAAGAGAATGACCGCAGCAGGCAGGACAATGCCTGCAACCTGAATCAGCTTGCCCGCGATTATGTTCGAGATGAGCAGGCTCGTCAAAAAAAGCGCAAATTCCGTCAGAAAAAGAGGAGAATAGCCGGAATGCTCCCTTTCCATGGGAGTACCTCCTGTTTTGATTTCGCGGGTGGACTACGACCGCGTGCGGCAGATACTATCGCCTTAAGTAGGCATGGTCAAGTCTGGGCTCGTCGAAACTGTAATCGATTGATGTCAGACGTCTTCCTTTGCCATGCGGGCATAAGCGATTGCGATATCTGCAGCAACAGAAGCGTTGTTCTTCACAAGCGCGATATTGGCTTCCAAGCTGTCACCGCCTGTCAGCTCAGTTATTCGCGCCAGCAGGAAAGGTGTGAGCGCCTTGCCTTTTATGCCAGTTCGAGCAGCTTCACCTACAGCCTGCACAATTGCAGGATCTATAACTTCTTTTGGCATAGAATATTGTGCCGGTATAGGATTGGCGATAATGGCGCCCCCCTGCAAGCCAGCGGCCCACTTTGCGTAGAGCATTCCCGCCACTTCTTCTGGACTGTCTGCCCGTTCTTCCAAATAGAGCCCCGAGTTACTCGTAAAAAACGCCGGCAGTTCGGAAGTCCCATATCCGATAACGGGAACACCCAAAGTCTCCAAGTATTCCAGTGTCTTTTCAAGATCGAGAATAGACTTTGCACCTGCACAAACCACGGCCGTATTCGTCCTGGCCAACTCCTGCAAATCCGCGGATACGTCCCAAGTTGTTTCTGCCCCTCTATGCACACCGCCAATGCCACCAGTTGCAAAAACCTTTATTCCTGCCATGGAAGCAACAATCATTGTCCCCGCCACTGTCGTTGCACCAAGGCCTCGGCCTGCAAGCAAACGCGGAAAATCACGCCTTGAGGCTTTGGTTGCAGTCTGGCCCTTTTGCGCGAGTATTTCCAACTCATTCTTGCTCAAACCCGCCTTAAGCCTTCCATCCAGGATTGCTATAGTCGCGGGCACCACACCCTTCTTCCGGATCACTTCTTCCACTGCAAGGGCGGTTTCAAGATTCTGCGGCCACGGCATCCCGTGGCTTATGATCGTAGACTCCAGGGCCACAACAGGCTGGCCAGCATCCAAAGCTGCCTTAACTTCATCTGCAATATCGAGATACTTGCTCATTTGTTTTCTCCTTCGCCGACACCGGATCCAAAATCGGATCAAAAATCGAACATGCGATTCTTTTCCTGCAACAATAGCGCTTCGCTAAGGTCCTTGCAAACCGAGTCTTCAGATGCAGCGGTCAGAATAGACGCTGTTAAAGAATACTGTGCTTTGTCCCTGAGTGGAAAGCCTTGGTCGGTCGCCCAAATAAGCGCCGCCAAGGCGGCATCCCCTGCTCCAGAACGATTGATCGGCTTTGGGCAACGATCAGGTGGCGGTAATTCTACCGACAATGTTTGGCCATTTTCCAGGCAGCAATAGAGCCCCTGCTCGCCTAAAGAAAGGTAGAGTTCTTTAGGACTTTGTCCTTTGTCCCGAAGAGCCTTGCACAAATCCTGTGGATTTTCGCTCTCAATTCCTGCAAGAATGGCACATTCCGAACGGTTAGGCTTTGCAAGCGTAAAAGCCCCCAACAGACCCACAGCGTTTCTTGCTTTTGTAGCAGAAACGGGGTCCAACACAAGACAAGGCTTGGACGTAGGACTACCGTACCGACCAACAAGCCACTCAAGGCTCGCCTTCGGTATATTCGTATCTACGACAATGTAGGATGCATCATCGAGCAAGCCGATGCATTTTCCCAACTCATAGACGGTAAGCCTGTTCATTGCCTCCATATCTGCCACTGCAGCTACGAGAGATCCTGCCTTATCCATCAGTGCAAGATAGGTCGGCGTTGGGCCGGGAACAATGAGCGAATGGCTCACGTCGATGCCTGCATCCTTACACGCCTCCATTAAGGCAAGCCCCTCAGCCGAGCTCCCAAAAACGCTTAAGAGTGAGACAGCCATGCCAAGGCGGGCCAGGTTTTCGGCAATATTCCGCCCCACTCCGCCTGAAGAACGAACAATTCTGCCTGGGTTTGAGTCTGCCCGAACAAAATCACCAGAGGAAAAACCCTGAATATCCACATTTGCCCCGCCGATCACCACAACACGGGCTTGTTTAGGCTCTACTGATCTAGATATCACGAGAGCATTGTAGCCCGAAACAAGGACAAAGCGAAAGCTGTTGTCTAAGGCTTACGAACAAACTAACGACTTATGCTGAAGTACGGACAAGCCGCGGAATTCTTCAAACAAGGAGGACTCTTGATGTTTCGGAGGTTAACCTTCCAGATCGGTTCTGTGCGACGCGCGTTCACGTTCTCTCATCGCCTCCAAGAAATCTTCTACATAATGGCGGGCAATATCCTTGCATCCGAGGCCGATTGCAATGGCGACACCTAAGGCAATCGAACCAATCAGCAAGAGCAGTATGATGTTGACAACCGACGCAAAGCCAAGTTGTCCAATCACCATAATTACTACGATAGTGTATCCCAGTACTTTGATAAAACTCTGAACCATTGTCGCAGAGGCAAGGCCAGCGTTATTCATAATAGTCCTTACGAAATTTGATAAGAACTTGACGACGAAGACGCCAATCACCGCGGTCATAATTGTCGCCAGTATGGTAGGGACTGCGCCTGCGAACCATGATGAGATTGAGTCAGAGACGCGACTGTCGAGCAACGCTGCAGCCCTGGCGAGTGTGAGCAGAAACACAATCCAATACAAAACCACGCCAATCAGTTTGGAAGGCGAGTATTGCACACTCCCTTTGCGCAAGAACTCCTTAAAGCCAATTCTTTCTGCCAGCACGTCGAACTTCAGCCAGACCAAAAACGATGGGATTAACGTCTTTAGAAGCTTCGCGACACCCCAACCTAAAAGAAGAACTATCACTACCCGTGCGGTCGAGGGCAGATTGTCAAACCATTGAGTTGCTCCTGCTACAATTTCATTCATTTTATTCCTCCGAATTCACCAAGAAGTCAACCTTCTGTGACGAGACGGTGAAGATCCTCCACCGACATTCCTTCGATACCCAAGGTGCGTACAGTACGGCCATTGGCCCGAAAATCCTGATTTAGCATTAGATTTGCAAGGTCGATGATGAGATTGATGGTCGGTGTCTGGACATCGTACATTGAGGCAATGCTTGCCATAGGCACGAGACTCATTGGCACATCTTCCCAGATGTAGCGGTGATCTATAGAGCGAGGTGCCTTGATTCCAGCATATCCTGCAGTAGCTCTAATGGATGAGCATAGGTCCATCCCCACTGCATTATATGTTAGGTATAGCCATTCTCGAGCAGAGACGGTGCGAATGCCCAAAGCCCGGGCAAGAGCGAGCCGTTCATCGTCGATAGCCTGCAAGACACACGCCACAGAAGGCGAAATACCCTGCAGGTAGTACTCGAAATTGCCACCTGTAGACTCAATCCAGCCAGCATTAAGGAGTGTAAGCGCAGGATGGAAAACAGCTCCAATATTCTCGATGCTTGTCGCGAGAACATTGCTTCCTGCGAGGAACTGAGGAAAAGCTACGTCGAGCACCTTGAGAAGCGCGGGTGTCAGAAATGAGGGCAATGCACTGACAGGTACTCCGTTCTTGATGCTATAAATATGCGCTCGATTCGGACTGATCTTGCGCGATGCGTAGATGAAAGTCTGCGCTTCGGCAACGATCACACGTGCGGTACAACCTTGCCTCTCGATTGTGGCTTTGAACTCGAGCGCCCCCCCTGTGCGGCCAGGATTAAGAACAACGATCTGGCCGTCTTGCAGAAATGGTGCCATGAGCGATGCAAGCTCGTTATG
>JAFIHQ010000160.1 GCA_017849315.1 Treponema sp. | reverse complement strand
TCTTGGCAATCCGCCGCGCCCTGAAGAACGCGATGATTATGTCGACATCACGCTGACGGACGAGAAGCCGGTGCTCGACCCCGAGGGGCAACTGCGCAACTTGTACCCTTATAATTTGGGGGTTCACCAGCTCGCGCTCGAGTATCGGTATGCCGTGCTTGGCTCGAATGGTTCGGCAGATTTTGCAGGCTGCGATGGCCTGCATGTGCGGCGGCTCAATGGTGGCATGGGCAAAGTGCAGAGCGCCGATGCATTAGTGCGCGATGACTTTGTCGCATTCTACAAAGAGATGAAAGCCGAGGAGCCGGACCAGGCTACGCTCAGTCTTTTTGACGCATTGCTCAAAGAAGTTTCGGAGGCCGGCGATGCGTCCGATTAAGCTTACCTTGGAGAACTTTGGTCCTTATCGGGAACGTGCCACCGTCGATTTCTCCGCGTTGGGAGATTTTTTCCTAGTCTGCGGCAAGACCGGTTCCGGAAAATCAACCTTATTCGACGCAATAACCTATGCGCTCTATGGCAGGGCTCCCGGGGCTCGCAGAAGCCATGAGGCTACGCTTGTCTCCAATTATGCCGAGCCCGGCGACAAGCCTTTTGTCGAATTCGAGTTTGAGCTTGCACAAAGCCGTTATAAGATCGAACGCACGCCTCCGTATTTGAGGCGCAAAAAGGGTGGTAGACCTGACGACCTCGTTTCTGTTTCGCCTAACGCGACGATGTATCAGTTTGCTTCGAAATGGGAAGTCGTCGAAGAAGGTCAAGACAAGGTTTCTGAGCGTATCGAGAGGTTGGTTGGCTTGAGTGCCGACGAATTCTCCAAGGTAATTCTGCTGCCTCAGGGTGAGTTTCAGAATTTTCTTGACATGAATTCCAAGAAACGAAGCGAGATTTTGGAAAAGCTTTTCCCTGTCGAGCTCCATTCGCGCGTCACTGAACTCGCCAAAGCCAAATCTGATGCGGCGCGTCAAAGGCTTGAGAATTATGACAGTCAAATTGTAGAGTTTTCCAGTGAGCTCGGCGAGGAACCTGAGGCGCGACTTTCTGCGTTGCGCGACACAGCTATGTCTGCCGCACAACGCGAAAAAGAAGCCTTGGAGAATGTCAAGGCAAGACAGCACGAGCAAGATGTATTGCAACAGCATCTCGAACAGCTGCAAAAGGCAAAACAAGCCGTTGATGAGGTTGCCACACTGCAGGCACAAGGGCCTAACGAGGATGCCCGCTCCGGGAAAATCAGGAAAGCCAAAGCCGCAGCAGGCGTCATGCCCTATATCGAGGCATTCGAGAGGGCGCGATTGACGGTGCAGCGTGCTGCGACGGCCGCGCAGAGTGCCACCGACGAATACGAAAGGCATCGTGCGAAGGCCGATGAAGTGGCGCGCTGGCAGAGGCGGCTTGTTGAGCTTGTCGAGTTGATACGCCAAGCACAGGAAGAGAAAATCAGGCTCGAAGGGCGCGTTGAAAAGTGGAAGCAGCACATAAGTGTGCTGGACGCATTCGTGGGGGCGCAGGGCGCGCTTTCCATGGCCGAAAAAGCTGCCGAGGCCAAGGCAAAGGAGCGTGCGGCGCTCGAAATAGAGATCGAAACCGTAAGACCTAATCAGGATGAGGTTATAAAGACCAGGGCGAAGCTCGAAAAGTTTCACGCAGTACAGGAAGAGTTCCTTAAGTTCGAAACCAAGGCCGACCGAAAGGCAGAGCTCGAAGTGGAGGTCAAAGCGCGCAGGGCAGCGCTTGAGGCTTGCGAATTGGCATATCGAAACGCACAATCGGAAGCCCAGCGCGCCAAGGTGGCACAAAATGCGCTTTCCGAGAGGCTGGGAAAAGCCGAGGCCGTGCATCTGGCCTTGCAGCTGCGCGACGGCGAGCCATGCCCTGTGTGTGGCTCCGTACATCACCCGGCGCCGGCGGTGCCGCCCCGCCCTGCTGGGGGTTCGACAGAGGCGGGAGAAGCCGGTCAGATCGCGAATTTGCGGGAAGAGCGGGAAGAATTGGAACGGGCTTCGGAAGACGCGAACAAAGCCTCGATGGCGCTCGCGGGTGCGCAGGCCTCGCTCGATTCGGCGCGGCAGCGTCTGTCGGAAGCTGAGGGACAGGTCAAAACGGTCGATGCTGAACTTGTTACGCTGCTTAAGGCTTCGCCCAATCTTGACGAGTGGCTCGGTTCGGAGTTTTCGCAGTTTTCAGAGTTTTCGCGGTCTTCGCGGTCTTCGCGGTCTTCGGACGCCCAAAGCGCGGTTCGTGACGCCAGGCGGCGGCTCGATGCAGCGCTGAAGTCGGTTCGGGATGAGCTGGATGCGCTCGATTCCCGTTCGAAACGTGCATGCGAGCTCGAGGCAAAGCTCAAGCTGGTGCGTTCGGAAGAGGAGTTGCAGGCTGCGGCGTTGCAAGAAGCCCGTTCGCGACATGCAGCGTGTAAAGCGACCCTGCAGGCAAGAGAAGCAGATTCGGGCGCGACAGATCCCGGCCCGGAGTATGAAGTTGCCATAGCGCGGGTGGACGCGCTCGCGACGGAGCGCGATTCGTTACAAAAGGCGTGTCAGGAATGGGAAAACCTCAAGGGGAAGTTGCTTACGCGCAAGGATACGCTCGCACTTGCGCTTAGGGGCGCTCAAACTGCCTTTGCAGAAGAGCTGCCGCGCCTCGTTGTGGCAATGCAGGCTGCGGGCTTTTTGCCTTTGGATTTTGTGAGCGAACGCACAGGACGGAGTAAGACCACGGAGAAACCGGAGGCGGCCATTGCTCAGGAACTGGAGGTGGCAATTCCTCATGAGGTGGATGTGGCAATTGCCGAGGCGCGCAGGTGCACCATGCCCGCAGACGAGCTTGCGGTCGAGGAGGCCGCGGAGGCAGCTTACAAGGAGGCTGTGACAAAAGCCGTGGCGACGGCGCAGGCACTCATGGGTGCGGTGCAAGAGCTTGTGGATGCAGGCCAGCAGCCTACGGGAGCGGTCCGGGCCGGCGAGCTCGCGGACAAGACACTGGCCGACCGGCTTGAATCGGCGCTCGAGGATTGCAAGGCCAGGATTGCAGACGAAGATCGAGCGCTTGCGCTCGCGAATGAGGAGCTTGCCAAAGCACGCCAAGCTGCGGAGTCCTCGCGGCGGGACGTCCAACGCCTTGAGGAGGGCATTGGCCGGCTCAATGCCAAAAAGGCGGAGCGGGAGAAGGCGCTTGCCGAGTCGCGTGGGCTTTATGAGTTGCAGGCTCTCTTGAGCGGTGACATAAACGGCAGGCGTTTGCCTTTCAAGAATTTTGTCTTGGGCATGTATTTTGGCGAAGTGGTACTGCGCGCCTCCAATCACCTTTCCCAGATGTCGGACGGGCGCTTTTATCTCAAACAGGCGCAGGGCGAGGGAGTGGGCAGAGCCAAGACCGGGCTCGATATCGCGGTGCTGGACGCATGGACTGGGGCCGAGCGGCCTACGGACACGCTTTCTGGCGGCGAGAAGTTCCTTACGTCGATCAGTCTGGCGCTTGGCCTTGCAGACTCGATCCGGGAGCGCGCAGGGGGCGTGGCGCTGGACTCGGTCTTTATCGACGAGGGGTTTGGTTCGCTCGACGAGGAGTCGTTGGAGAAGGCGATTGTGGTGCTCAATCGTATCAGGGGTACGAGGACGATAGGGATCGTTTCGCATGTAGCCGAGTTGCGTTCGCGCATCCCGGCGCGCATCGAGGTGGAAAAATCGCCGTCAGGATCGCATCTTCATGTCGTTTCGGTGCCGGACCAGGCCGAATAGAGGACTTGCCAGAGTTCTTCGTCTGTAAAGAGGTGAGGGCTCATGGGTCGGCGCTTGTAATTCTTTGCATCTTCGTAAATTGGCTTGAGCATTGACTCGGGGATGCCCGCTTCGGCAAGGCTTCTTGGAATGCCGATGTCGTGGTCGAGGCTGAAGAGTGCGGCCACGCTAGCATGGGCATCGATGCTGCTCGTGCCGGTGAGTGCCGCGCCTGCCAGCGCAAGCCGCTCTGCCGCATCGTCCACGCAGCCCGCCATCACGTACGGCAGCATGATCGCGTTCGCCGTCCCGTGTGCCATCCCGCACAGCGCCCCGAGCGCGTGCGCAAAGCCGTGCACCATGCCGAGGCTGGCGTTGGACAGTGCGACCCCCGCGCACGTGGCGGCGAGTGCCATGTTTCCGCGCGCCTCGAGGTTGTCGCCACGCTGGCATGCGCGGCGCAGGCTTAGGCCGATCAAACGCATGGCTTCTATGCAGTACAAATCTGCAAGGGGCGTGTGCTGCCTGCCTACGTAGCACTCGATCGCGTGCGTCAGGGCATCCATCCCTGTGGCCGCCGTGAGCGCCTTCGGCATCGAAACGTGCAAAAGCGGGTCCACAAAGGCCGCTTTTGGGAAAAGCGTCGCCCCTGAGGTGCCCAGCTTCATCTTGTGGCCGTCTTTTTCGATAGTCAGAACGCTCGTGCCCGACACTTCCGAGCCTGTTCCTGCCGTGGTCGGCACCGCAACGAGCGGCGGCACTGGCGCCGCCAGGACCCTGCCTGTGCCTACAAAGTCGGCAAAAGGTCGACCTTCGCCCATCGACGCGCCGATGGCCTTGGCGCAGTCCATCGGGCTACCCCCTCCCAGCGCCAGAATTGCATCGCACCGCGCTTCCTTAAAGACACACGCCCCTTCTTCCACCATTGCCGGCGTCGGGTCGGCGCCTGCCCCTGCAAAGCGAACGTACTCCAAGCCTGCCTTCTTGAGCGCAGCTACAACAGTCTCGAATGCGCCTTCGTGGCCATTGCCTTCGTGGCCCGCCTGCGCGGCTCCTGCATGGTCTTGCTCCTCGTGTCGGTGCCCTGGCCCTGTCACCACGAGCACCTTTTTTGCACCGAGCCCCACCAGTTCCTGACCAACCTGGTCTGCGCATCCCTCGCCAAACACAATCTTGACTGGAGAGTTGAATGTAAACGCCATCTGAATCTCCCCCAAAAAACCTTATTGCATTCCCATTTTAGTGAGTATATAGTTTAATATCTAGAATTCTACAGGAGGTTTTAATGAAAAGGACTTTAGCTATCCTTCTCGCCCTTTTGGCCGTTGCTGCGGTCGGCGCTCAGAACTTCACTATCGTGAACGGAGCTGAGCCCACTTCGCTAGATCCGCATGCGGTTGAAGGTGTGCCCGAGCACAGAATCTATATGGCTCTGTTTGAGGGTTTGACTATTGCGGATCCAAAAACCAATAGAGCTTTGCCGGGCATTGCTCAAAGCTGGACCTTTAGTAAGGATTTTAAGACCATAACCTTTAAACTTCGCAACGCTACGTGGTCCGACGGCGTGCCCATAACTGCCGACACCGTCGTCAAGTCTTGGCTCCGCAAGATGGATCCAAAGAACGCCTTCCAATATGCCGATCTTCCCGCTATGTACATTGAAGGCGGAATGGATTACCTGTCCGGCAAAGCAGGCCCGGAAGCTGTCAAGATTCGCGCGGTCGACCCCCAGACCTTCGAAGTGAAACTGGTCGGCCCGACCCCCTTCTTCCCCGATATGGTTACCCACTATGCATTCGCTATTGTCCCAATGCATGCAATCGAGAAGTATGGCAACAACTGGGTAAAGCCTGAAAACTGGGTATCCAATGGCCCGTTCGTTCTTAAGGAATGGCGACCGCAGGAGAAAGTGGTCGTCGTTAAGAACAACAAGTATTGGGACGCCAAGAATGTCGCTCTCAAACAGGTCACGTTCATTGCGAACGAAGACCTCAACGTAGGTTATAATCTTTACAAGAGCGGCGCCGCAGACTGGATCGATGCAGTTCCTCTTGAGCTTATGGACGAAATCAAGTTGCGCAAGGATTTCCATGTGGCGCCGGAATATGGCACTTATTACTATATTCTCAACGTGACTCACAAGCCGCTTGATGATGTCCGCGTGCGTAAGGCTCTTGCCATGAGCTTTGATAAAAAGGTTCTGGTCGAGCAGGTTACCAAGGGTGGACAAGTGCCGGCCAATTCGTTTGTACCGCCCAGCACTGGCTACACACCGGCTAAGGGCTACGACTTCAACCCCGAAATGGCGCGCAAACTGCTTGCAGAAGCAGGCTATCCCAATGGCAAAGGTTTCCCCAAACTGTCCATTCTCTATAACACCAGCTCCAGCCATAAGAAAATTGCAGAGTTCATTCAGGCTGAGTGGAAGAAGAATCTTGGAATCGACGTCGAACTTGTTAACCAGGAGTGGGGAACCTACCTCGACACAAGGTCACAGTCACACAACTTTGACATCGCTCGCGCAGGCTGGATAGCAGACTACCTCGATCCTTCAACCTTTACGGACATGTGGGTAACTGGTGGAACGCAGAACGACGGTCTCTATTCCAACAAGAAGTACGATGAGTTGATCGAGAAAGCCAAAACTCAGACTGGTGCCGAGAGAATGAAGACGCTAAGCCAGGCAGAGGCCATCCTGATCGACCAGGATATGGCGATTATTCCAATCTATTTCTATGTAACTCAGAACGTTATCGATCTGGATAAGTGGGATGGCTGGTATCCAAATCCAATGAACGTCCATCCATGGAAGTTCATCCGGCCCAAGACTAAGTAGGCCTCGTGATCAGGACTGATTGATGTATAAAAGCCAGAGGAGACTCTGGCTTTTTTTTTCTGGAATGTGTAGAATCCGCTTTTTACTGGCACGTAGCAGGCACAAGAGAAAATCTTGACTGGCGAGTTTCATTTTTTCGTGATATCATTTTAAATCTTGAGGCCACAAGGCTCTCATGGTTCATAATCTGAAATGCTGACCATCACAGAGACTTACATGAAATGTAGGTTCTTGGTTATGCAGGCAAGAAAGGAGAGTGACCGAATGTCACGTTATATCATTCGGCGAGTGTTAAGTCTGATTCCAACGCTTTTTGTCATCATAACACTAAGCTTTTTCCTAATCAGACTCGCCCCTGGTGGGCCGTTTGCGCGAGAAAAGGATGTGCCGGAGATTATCCTTCAGAATTTGATGAAGCGATACCACATGGATGAACCGCTTGGTAAGCAGTATCTTCGCTATTTGGGCGACGTCCTGCGGTGGGACTTGGGGCCATCATACCGGTACCGGGATCTGACAGTAAACGAGATGATTGATCAGGGATTTCCAGTCTCGATGGAGCTTGGGGTAATCTCACTTCTGGTTGCTGTTATCTTCGGTGTCTTGGTGGGCATAATAGCGGCTCTTAAGCAAAACAGGTGGCCCGATTACCTGGCGGAATCTATAGCGGTAATAGGAATATCGGTTCCTCTATTTGTCTTAGGACCTGTGCTCCAGCTCTTTGTGGGAATGCAGTGGAAGATTTTGCCTATGGGGCAATGGACGTCGGTACATGGTTGGAAGGCCCTGATTCTGCCGACCATTACACTGTCTGCTCCATATTTTGCTTATATAGCGAGACTTTCACGTGCGAGTATTCTGGAAGTTCTGCGATCCGACTATATTCGTACTGCAAGAGCCAAGGGACTGAAGGAGTCCGTTGTGATTCGTCGCCATGTACTCAAAGGCGCAATGCTGCCTGTTGTGAGTTATTTGGGGCCGGCATTTTCTGGCATCGTTACAGGATCTACCGTTGTCGAGAGTGTCTTCTTAATTCCTGGTATTGGAAGACCCTTTGTGCAGGCTGCCATAAACCGCGACTACACACTTATAATGGGCGAAGTTATCGTGTTTTCGCTCATTCTTGTGTTTGCAAATCTTCTTGTTGACATAGTTTACGGATTCCTTGATCCCCGAATCTCTTACAAGTAGGAGCTAGAGCGATGAGCAACAAAAAACGGCAAGATCAAGCGGTCAACGAATTCAATCAGGTAATGAAGCCAATCTCGCTCTGGGCTGATGCCTGGAAGCGACTACGAAAAAATAAGATGGCTTTCGTCAGTCTGATAATTGTCGGCCTTTACACAATTATATCTCTAGGTGCGCCTTTGCTGACGCAAGCAGGAATTATCTACGACTATAAAGAGCAGCACATAAATAACGCCACGCTACCTCCATCTTTTAGGCCAGCCGGCGATCTGGTAGTTGCAAAACTTGAGAACAGAATCGCGCAGTTGGAAGAGGCAGTAAAAGAAAAAGGACAAGCCGAACAAGATGCAGGCTATAACTCCAGCACGGGTTTTGATTTTGGCGAGCCCTCACCTGGATTGGAAGGAGGAGAAATCAGCCCCCAAGAGAATGGTGAAGCTCCTCAAAGTGCTGAGATGGAATCAGCAACAAATGACTCTGACTATGTAGATCCGAACATCTCATTCTCCTTGGATTTTGGCGGGCATGGTATCGATACTGCATCCGCTGATCCTTTAGTACGAGAGCTTAACTTCCAAAAGGAAAACCTGGAAAAGATCAAGAATGAGATACATACGGATCCTTCTTATAAGAAGGTCTATATTTTTGGCACTGACGATCTGGGCCGAGATCTACTTTCCAGAACCATCTATGGTGGTCGCATATCCATAATGATTGGACTCGTCGGTACGCTTACTGCGGCGCTCGTAGGGATTCTTTTCGGAGCCATCGCCGGTTATATTGGCGGCTGGCTGGACAATGTCATGATGCGCTTTGTGGACATAATGTATGGCCTGCCATACATGCTTATTGTCATTATCATCATGGCCTTTGTCGGCGAAAAGGCTAGAGGCAATTTTGCGATTCTGTTTGTGGCAATAGCGCTGGTGTCCTGGCTGACCATTGCACGAGTTGTAAGGGGTCAGATCATAAGCCTCAAGAACTCGGAATTTGTGGAAGCTGCACGCTCTATGGGTGCCAGTACATGGCGGATAATAACAAAGCATCTGTTGCCAAACACGCTCGGTATAATCATCGTTTATTCCACAATGCTTATGCCAAGCTTTATAATGAACGAATCCTTTCTGTCATTCCTGGGACTGGGTGTTTCCGCGCCAGAGGCTTCGTGGGGAACGCTCGTTTCGGAAGGTGTCAAGGCGATGGAATTCTCATCCTGGCAGTTGCTCGCTCCTTCGATCGCCATGACGTTATTCCTTTTCTGTATGAACTTCCTGGGTGATGGCCTACGCGACGCCTTGGATCCGCAGAGCAAGAACAGAACCTAAACAAGGAGTTAGTCAACATGGCCGATGAAGAAGTTATTCTCCAGGTAAAGAACCTGCAAACATACTTTATGGTGGACGAAGGGATCGTCAAAGCGGTTGATGGTGTCAGTTTTGATCTGCACAAGGGTGAAACCTTGGGGATTGTTGGCGAATCCGGTTCTGGCAAGAGTGTGACGAATTTGTCCATAATCAATCTGATTCCCAATCCGCCCGGAAAGATCGTGGGTGGTGAGGTGTTGTTCAGGGGAAAGGATCTTCTGAAAATGCCACAGGACGAAATCCGCCAGATCAGGGGAAACAAGATTTCCATGATTTTCCAGGATCCAATGACATCGCTCAATCCTTATCTGAAGGTTTCAACGCAGATGGTAGAGACCATTATGCTTCATCAGAAGCTGGATAAGAAGGCGGCAAAAGAAAAAGCCATAGAGATGCTCATGCTGGCAGGCATCCCTGCTCCAGAAAAGCGAATCGATCAGTATCCGCATCAGTTTTCTGGAGGTATGCGCCAACGAGTCATGATCGCTATGGGGCTTTCGTGCAATCCGGAGATTCTGATCGCTGATGAACCGACAAGCGCTCTAGACGTAACAATACAGGCGCAGATTCTCGAACTCATGTCAGATTTGACGAAACGCCTTGGCACAGCGGTTATTCTTATCACACACTCGCTGGGAGTGGTAGCAGGAACTTGTGACACAATTTGCGTCATGTACGCTGGCAGAATTGTGGAAAGGGGAAGAACCGCGGATATTTTCGAAAATCCGAGGCACCCTTACACGCAGGGTCTGATCAGATCTGTACCACGAATAGACAAAGAAAACGCATATCGGCTTTATTCGATCCAAGGGCAGCCGCCCAACGTTATTGATCTGCCGGACTGCTGTCCTTTCTACCCGCGTTGCGACCGGGCGATGGACATCTGCAAGAAAAAGTATCCTGTGTCGGTAAAAGCAGAAAACGGCAGTGCTGTATCCTGCTGGCTTTATGCGGAGGAGCATTGATGAGCGAAAACGATACTACGCTACTCGATGTGCGCGACCTCAAAATGCATTTTCCTGTTGGTCGTGCATGGCGGGCAAAGAACAAGAGCTATATTTATGCCGTTGATGGTGTAAACTTTAAGATCAAACGTGGCGAAACCTTGGGCCTAGTTGGTGAATCGGGCTGTGGCAAGTCTACCACTGTCAGAGCGGTAGCGCAGTTGTACAAACCAACAGGCGGCGAGGTCATGTTCAAAGGGCAAGATCTTACCAAATTGAAGCCGGCAGAGATGCTCAAGACGCGCATGAACATGCAGATGGTCTTCCAGGATCCGTATGCATCGCTCAACCCCAGAATGACGGCCGGCGAGATAATTGGCGAGCCCATGGAGATTTACAGAAAGCGGCACATGCTGGACAAGAGCAAAGAGGAGTGCGAAGAGCGCGTCGAGATGCTGATGGAGCGCGTGGGGTTGTCGCGGTTTTTTAAGAACCGATATCCGCACGAGTTCTCCGGTGGGCAACGGCAGCGCATTGGTATTGCCCGAGCGCTTGCGCTCCGGCCTGAACTGATGTTGTGCGACGAACCTGTTTCCGCTTTGGATGTTTCGATTCAGTCGCAGATATTGAACCTCTTTAAGGATCTTCAGCAAGAGTTTGGACTTACTTATCTCTTTATTGCGCATGATCTTGCGGTGATTCAGTATATTTCTGACCGAGTTGCAGTCATGTATCTGGGCGTCATTGTGGAGACTTCTAAGGCCAAAGATCTGTATAAGAAGCCACTACACCCGTATACACAGGCTCTGCTTTTTGCAGCGCCGATTCCCGATCCTAAGATAGAAGCCAAGCGGCAAAGGATTATTCTGACTGGCGATGTGCCTTCGCCG
>JAFIHQ010000159.1 GCA_017849315.1 Treponema sp. | reverse complement strand
GAGCTACGCCATAACCAATGATTTCGAGCTGGTCGTCTTCGTCAAAGTCTCCGACGACTGCCCGTGTCGAGCTCGTTCCTATGTCAAGCCCAACGATAAAATTGTCAGCCAGGTTGTGCCTCCTTGGTTCGATAAACAATGTTCCCTGAACGGAAATCAAGTTCTTGAATGGCAGCCGCATCCGGTCTTCCTGAAAGAATATCCAGAACCAGAAGCGCGGACCCCAAATTCGCTTTTGTGAGCCTAGACGGCATACGCACTGGAACACTTTTCCCTTTTGGATAAAGGACTAACTCCACATCGGCATCAGAAATTTTTTCTACTTTTATCTCTGAAAAAGCATCCAACACAGACGGAGAATCTTCCTCAAGCATTGCAAGATCACTGAGAAGCGGTTGCAGGAATTGCGGCAGCCTTTGCCCAGGTTTGTAATTTTCAAAGCGAATACCAGAAAGGACTGGGACGTAGTGTTGGCCAGGGATTTCATCCAAATCCGCAAAGGCTACCCCATCCGCATCTATCCCTACCGGCCTGGTCCCGCTCGGGTCAGACACGAGCACGCAAGCCACTGCCTTGCGTTCGGCAAGATCGATAACGAGTCCGTCGGGAAAAGCTCGACTGATACGTACGGTTTGTACTTTAGGATTGGCAAGAACCCGCTGTTCCATGGCAGGAATATCGGCATTGATGAGGTTGATTTGTGGCGTCAAACCAAGCGCCGCCACGATTTCTTCTTGGGTCATCGCAACTCTTCCGTTTACAGTAACTTTCTGTATACGTGTCATCTCTGGCATCACAAAATAAAGAGCAACCCCAAGCACTAAAGTGATCGCCAGCGCAATAACCAGCTTGAGGGTTTGCGTTCGTGCGCTCATAGCTCTTCCCTCTGCCTGCATCCTGGCAGAGGTTTGGGCCTGCTCTAGCGCAGCTTTTTCTGCTTTTGCGCGCTCAGCAAGCGATTTCTGTATCGCAAGCGCATTTTGGTCGTACAGTTTGTCCTGTTTCTGTTTAGGTCGCGCCTTTGCTTCAGATGTGTTGCTCTGTCCGGCTGTAGCGCCTGTCTGGGAACGAGCAGCATTGGAACCGTATCTTGGGCTTCCAAAGTTCTCTGAATTTCCTGATCTTCCCGCGGTTCCAGGAATCGGAGTCTCACGTCTTAACGTTGTCCTTTCCAGGTAATCCCGAATAGGTGTGTGCTCCAAGGGCTCTGTCGAGGGAGTGGCTTTTTGCCCTGAAGAGTGCTGGGATAAAGTGATGCCAGTTTGTTGCGCAGCATGCTCCTCATTGCTCTTTGACTGGATCAAAATCGTGTCAGCCATGCGCGTATCCTCCTACGACCGAACGATGCACCTTGGATTTAGTTCCCATGCCAGGAGCCTCCACAACCGGTTCGAATCCCGGATTCCGTAGAACATTGACGATGAGACCAAAACTGATGGCTGTACCGATAGCAGAAGAGCCTCCTGCCGAAAAGAAAGGAAGCGCAATTCCCGTGGCTGGTAGGAATCCCGAAACGACACCTAAGTTGAGAAGCACCTCGATAATAACAAGGCCTGCCAGTCCCATTGGTAGCGTATAACCAAAACCTTTGCGCTCTTTCGTACCACGAAAAACAGTGACAAGGAAAAAGACCCAACAGGCCAGTACCAGTATCACGCCTAAGAACCCTAGCTCTTCCACAAAGGCCGCAAAAATAAAGTCGGATTGAATTTCAGGGATGGAAGACAGTTTTCTTGTTCCGAGCCCTATTCCTTCTCCCCAAAAACCGCCGGTCATGATGGCACGCATGGAGTTCTGCACCTGATAATTCATGCCATGCGGATCAAACTCCGGTATGATGAAGCCGATGATTCGCGTTAGCCGGTATTCTGAACTTGCCACCATTATGAATGCCGCTGGTATTGCGACTACGGCAATACCGGCAAAGAACCATATTGAGGTACCCGCAAGCCAAAAAACTATGAGGGCAGCTACAAGCGATACCATGGCTGTGGAAAAATCGTCCTGGAGGTAGATGATCACGCTTCCCATTGCGGCAATCAACAAGGGGAAAATCGCTTCCACAGGAGAGCTGTCGAGCGTGTTTTCTCTTTTGTCCAGTTGATAAGCAACGTATGCCACAATGAGGGGCTTCCAGACTTCGGAAGGTTGAAAATTGGTCACGCGCAAGTTGATCCAACGCCTGGCGCCGTTGATTTCCACCCCAATTCCTGGAACAAAAGTCAGCAGCAAAAGACCCACCGCAGCAAATGCAAGAAGACTCAAACTGGAACGAAGTTTTTGAAGAGGGAAGATGGCGGTTATGGCAAATACGACCGCGGAAATTGCGATAAAAATTACCTGACGAATGGCGAAGTAACTTGCATCTTTTCCCAGTCGGAGTGCGTAGCCAGAGGAACCCGACCACAATGCAACAAAGCCCAGCAGGGTGAGTACACAATAGATGCCGACGACGCTGGAGGCAGCTGTCTTGCTTGAGTTTTTGCGTCGTAAGTCCTGTGTCCCCTTCGCCCTTGTCATTCTACTAACCTTCCTCCCTATCTTTTCGTGCTGTTCTGTTCAGCTCCTGCTGTTCCGTTCAGCCTCAAAAACACCGTTCAGCCTCAAAAACACCGTTCAGCCTCAAAAACACCGTTCAACCGCAAGACACGCGCAAAATACGCCGAATCCTACTGTATTTTGAGCGTCGAAAGCGCCAAAATGGCAAAAATGCCACCTAGAATCCAGAATCTGACCACCACTTTGGATTCGGGAATCCCGGAAAGTTCAAAGTGATGATGCAGCGGTGCCATTTTGAACAAACGTTTGCCCTTGCTGAGTTTAAAATAGACAACCTGCAACATTACCGATCCGAGTTCCAGTACAAAGACACCACCGATCAGGAGAAGCAAAACTTCCTTTTTCACCACGAGGGAAAGAACGCCAAGAACCCCTCCAAGCGACAGCGAACCGGCGTCTCCCATAAAAACCTCCGCCGGATGCGCGTTGAACCATAAGAAGCCGACACACGCCCCCAGTATGGAAAGCGTGAATACGGTGAGCTCTCCAGCTCCAGCTATGTAAGGAATTGCCAAGTATTTCGCCCAGTCCGCTCGTCCGCTCACATAAGTGAGTACGGAAAACGCGATGATTGCGACAATAACCAAACCGGCAGCAAGGCCATCCAAACCATCCGTTATATTGACTGCATTGGACCAGGCAGTCACATAGATCACACCGAAGGGGATCCAAAAGACCCCAAGATCCAGGACGTGGTTCTTTACGAAAGGCAAATAGAGGCGCGTAAAGTTTGGCCCACCGACAAAATAAAGAGCAAGCACCACCACCAGTGAAACCAGAATCTGTGCGGAGAATTTCTGTGCCGCAGAAAGTCCGTCGGAATTGTGGCGTTTTATCTTGAGATAGTCGTCGGTGCTTCCTATCGCACAGAAAGCCAACAAAGCAAAGAGTAGAATCCAAGTAAAAGGATTATGAATGTCTTCCCAGAGCACAACGGAAATTGCAACGCTCCCGATGATAAGAATGCCGCCCATGGTTGGTGTGCCGGATTTGTTCAAATGGGATTGAGGCCCATCTACACGCACCGATTGTCCGAACTTGAGTGTGCGAAGCCTTCTAATTACCGATGGACCAAAAAGATAGACTATGAGCAGAGCGGTCACCGCTGCGTAGGACGCCCTAAATGTCAGATATCGAAAAATGTTCAATGGCGAAAAATACGGGATCAAGGGGAGCAATAGGTCACGTAGCATGCCCGCCTCCTTCATGTTTGTCCAAGGTAAAATTTACGAGGCCGGCTTCAAACAGGGCGTTCGTGAGACGCTCCAGAGCCATCCCTCTCGATCCTTTTACAAGGACTAAATCGCCTTGCTGCAAATAGTCGGTTACAGCATTATTAAGTTCTTCTATGTCAGAAGTATGAAAAACAGCCATTTGTTTTGTGTTGGAGCCAAGCTTGAAAACCTCGTCGTAAGCAAATCGTGCTTCGTCGCCAAAGAAGAACGCAGCATTGACATTCGAGTCTGCAACGCGTCTTCCAAGCTCGCGATGTTCCTGCTGGGACGAGCCGCCCAGTTCAAGCATGGAGCCAAGGACACAGATCTTGCGCCCCGCCCATTCCAGAGAGTCGACAAAGTCCAAGGCTGCTGCCATCGAATCGGGATTTGCGTTATAACAATCCCGAATCAGGGCTATGCGGCCTTCAAAGATCTCGGATCTGCCAAAAAGAGGCTTTACTGCTTCAAGACCACGGGCGGCAAGCGTCGGGTTCACTTCGAGCTCAGAAACTACAGACAGGGCTGCAAGGCAATTATTCAAATTGTGTTTGCCAGGCAACGGGAAGCGTATCGTTTGATTCTTCCAAACGATCTTCCACCCTGAGAGTCCAAGATCCTGCACTGTCTGCAAGCCTTGAGTGGTACTAAGGCCGTATTCCACTATCTTGCCTTGTACGTCAGATTCCAGGAAATCTCTAAAATCGTCGGCTTCCCATACAATGCCTGTTTGCTTGCCGGTAAAACGTGAGAAGATTTTTTTCTTTTCTGCTGCAATTTTGTCACGGGAACCGATGATCCCAATATGTGCGGTACCGATATTCGTGATTACTGCCATGTCAGGTTCGTAGATTTCGTCAAGTTCATCCATCTCACCAATACGATTCATGCCCATTTCGAAAATGCCGATTCGGTGTTCGGGCCTGATGGTGAACATGGAAAGCGCCAATCCTATGTCGGAGTTCAAATTGCCTTCGTTCATGATCACTGTGCCTTCGGGGTAAGCAAAAGCAAGGGCTGCGCCTATGCATTCCTTGGTAGTGGTTTTCCCCGATGAGCCAGTTACTCCGATTCGAAAGAGGTTCCGCATACGCCTGCGATAGTCTTTGGCAAGTAGCTGCACAGCGCGCAAGGGTTCGTCAACAAAAACGAGGCAGGCATTACGCAATGCGTCCTTATGAAGTGCGCCTGCGGAAGTTGCGTGTTCAATCCGGCTTTTTATCTCCGAAGCTCTTCTTAAAGACGCTAAAACAGCAGATACACCTTTTTGCAGTGCATCCACGATAAAGTCATGACCATCAACGTTGTCTCCAGGCAGAGCGACGAAGAGCGCGCCCGGACCAGCCATTCTTGAATCTACAATCACCGAGGCAATTTCGGCGTCCAAGTTTCCATAGCAGGCGCCACCGACGATGCCACCAATTTCTCCTGCCGAAAAAAGCGATTGCGGGTTTTCGTGGCCATGATCGGCAGCGTTGGCGCAATTAGTGCCATTGGCGCTGTTCATTTGAGGCGCGTATGTGGACTGGGAGGGCAATCCGGTCTCGCGGTCGTCAATCATGCTGGCCTCCCGCATTCTGCGTCGCACCGTTTTGAGCCGCTCGACTTAAGCCACTCGTTAAACCATTCGTTAAGCCACTCGGAGCCGGACTGGCTGCCTTTCCTTGATTTTCCGGAACGATCTTGACCCGCACCCTTTCTTCCGGTTGGATCTTCTTTAGCCCAAGAGAATTTGCAATTTCCGCAGTCCGCTCCCTACTCGAAAGGACAGCAATATCAGCTCTTAGCCTTGTGTTCTGCGCAACCCAGTTTTGCTGTTCCATCTCGAGATCCTGAGCCTTCTGCGACAGATTCGCAAAGCGGCTTGTCTGCCACACAAGACCGATTGCAAAAAAACCAGAAGCTACAAGGAGGATCCAAATGCGAATGGACTTCATGGCATTGCCTCCTCGGCTTTTGTTTCCCCGGCGTTTGCTCCCCCGGCGTTTGCCCCGGAGGCTAAGGCACTGCCTGGAATTTCGTGCCGCCGTCGAGCACCCCTCCTGCCCCGATTACCGACCAGGCTGTCCACGCCGACGGCACCGGGAAGCAATTTACGCAGAGCACGCAGTTTTGCGGATCGAGACGCAGGGTTTGCGGCGATTTCTGTCTCGGTGGGTACAAGTGGTTTCTTAAACACAAGCTCGAATTTGTCGCTAGCGTTGGTATCCACAGGGGAGGCGGCATCCGCAGCAGAATTAGTGCCTGCAGTGCCCGCAAGCTCTCTAAAACAACGTTTTGCTATGCCATCTTCCAGCGAGTGGAAGGAGATGACGGCCACAATGCCACCCGGTGCCACAAGTGAGGCGGCGAGCGCTAGCCCACGCGCGTCCCGCCCGAGCTCGTTATTGACCTTAATGCGCAGGGCCTGGAAGGTTTTGGTGGCGGGGTGGAGTCGGCTGCGGCGATAGTCGGGCGGGACGGCGCTGGCCACTATGGCCGCCAATTTGGCGGAATCACGGATTGGGGCAATCTTGCGCGCCTCGACGATGGCTTTGGCAATCCGGCGTGAATAGCGCTCGCCGCCGAACTCGTAGATGATGTCGGCCAAGTCCTTTTCGTCGTAGCAATTGACTATGTCGGCGGCTGTCTCCTCTGCTTCAGGAGAAAAACGCATGTCCAGCGGTTCACTCAAAGAAAAGGAAAAGCCACGCCCGGAATCGAAAAAATCAAACTTTGAAACTCCAAGGTCGAAAAGTATGAAGTCAGGCTGCTTAATCATTGAGGATGCTGACAAGGTCGCAAGTTGATCGTCAAAATATCCTTGTAGGATTTGAAGCCTGTCGCCATAAGGAGATAACCTTTCCCCAGCTCGGCCACACGCCTCAGGATCCGCGTCTATTCCAATATATTTAATGGAATGATACTGAGAAAGCAGGGCTTCGGCATGGCCCCCTGCACCCAAAGTGCAATCTATGACGGTGGCTTCTGGTCTATCCAACGAGCGGAATAAGGCAAGTACCTCATCAAGCATTACAGGGGTGTGAACAAGGTTTTCGGCGCTTTGTCTTTCCATGGTAGATTTCTTGACACCTAGAGTGTCAGTCCTCCCAATTGTTCTGTCGCAGACAAAAATTCCTTTTCATTTTCGTCCATGTAATGCCGATACTCTTGAGAATCCCAAATCTCGATGTATTTTGTGATGCCCAGGATCACACATTCGCGGGTAAGGCCAGCCCATTCCCGCAAGCTCTGGGGAATCGAGATTCTTCCAAGCCGGTCAATTTCGACTTCCTGCGCAGGGGCGAGAATTCGCCGTTGTACAAGTCGAGACTTCGCCTGAAAGAGGCTCGTGCTGGCCATGACCTTTTCGGAGAATTCTTGCCAAAAAAGAGGTGGAAATAGCCATAAGCATTTGTCGATGCCCTGTGTTACGACAAGGTCGGTTCCTGAAAGTTCGCTTCGCATTCGAGCAGGCAGAGAAATCCTGCCTTTTTCGTCGAGTGTGTTTTGGAACTGACCAGTCAAAAGATTCATACCACTATTTCCTACTTCTTCCCACAATTTCCCACTACAAGTCAATTCTATTCGCTAATTGAGTGCTGTCAACAAAACTAAAGTGAAAAGAATCGACAGAATTAATATTTTTTCGCACATAGACTATACGACCGTATAGTTGTCTATTGGGCATGTTTCTTTGCATTAATTGTTTTTGAGAAGGTCAGTTATATTCAAAAGTCCAACAGTAAACAGAATAAGTAGTCCAAAAGAGTCGATTTGCCTTTGCCAGTCTTATGGTTTTCGATCCGCCAGAGTCTTTTTCAGCTTATTGCAGCCGCAGCTTAAGCCAAGAGTTCTTTTGCGAGCCCTTTGATAAGAGTCGGATTCACGTTTGGATCCGCAAAAACTCGAATTTTGCGCAATGACGCCTGCAAAGCCTCAAGTTCAGCTGCCTTAAAAATAATGGACCGCTCAGAAAAATCTCTCCATCCTTGATCTGTCTTTACTTTGATCTTGGATTCGAAACTGATTGGTTCCGGAATATCGACTACTATCGCCGTTTCGGCCACGTTCGCAGCCAGCGCCAAGGAAGCCTCGGCCTCCAGGCGCTTATTCAGGTTACTTAGGTCGTGATGAACCGGATTCGCCGGATCGACAGGTATTTCCGCGATTAGTGGATAGAATTTTCCTGCATGTGCCATCCTTGCCGGTATAAACTCCTCGCCATGTGTACCAATAAGAAGTTTGGAAAAAGCCGCATCGTCAAGGCCATAGAGGCTATCCGAGTTGATGATGCCATGAGCAAGCCCCATAAGTATCGATTTCTTGACCATGGCCGTGCCAGAACGCACTGTAGGGTGCCAGTAAACGGCCCGGTACATCTGGTACTTGGAAAAGAGAACTGCTTCTATGCTCATCTCGCTTTTTTCGTCTACTCCTAGTTCGTCGTCGATGACATAAAGCCGCCGCAAAATAAACTCAGCATCCTGAATGCCATATGGGACGCCACAAAAATAGGCGTCGCGGGAAAGATAATCGATCTTGTCAGGGTCCAGAACACCTGACAGGATCTTTCTATAAAGAAGGGTTTCCCGATCTTTTGGGTTTGTGCGATCACTGTCGATAATTGCGGCAACTTGTTCAGGGTCAGCAGAACACTCCACGATGGCATCTCGCAAGGGATCTTGGAGGACAAGCTCCGCTGCAAGCACCTCGTGAGGCGTAAGGGGCAACTCCTTAAGCGAATGTGCGTAGGGGAAGTGGCCTAGATCGTGGCATAAAGCCGCGACGAGGAAAGACCGCAGGCCAGTCGGCGTTGCAAACGAAAGCTGTCCTCTCTCCAATAGGGACTGGATGAGTTTGCGCGCTACAAAGTAGACGCCCAGACTGTGAAGCCTGCGCGTATGGGTTGCTCCAGGATAGACATAGGCAACAGGCCCAAGCTGACGTATCCCGTCGAGTAGTGTAAATGGAGAGCTTTCTATTAGGTCGGCAAGCGAATCATCGAAGTGAATGTCTCCCCAAACGGGGTCACGGACGACGGTATCAAAGTGGTTTGAAATCGAAAGCAAGAGGCTCATGTCGGACATATACTCCTCTCTAACACAGGTCCGAAGGGCATGCAAGTGGGCGACGGCCAGCGCGATGTAGGTACGATATAGGTACGATGCGGGGTACAATCCGAGATCCTGCTTTTTGCGTGGCATTGTCGGTGTGCGGGGCAAAATGCTAGGATTCCCTTATGCACTATCTGGATGGCAAGGTATACCATGCGGCCTATGGCTTCTTGAATGAACTTCTACAAGAAGTCCCTGACTACACGAGAATCGACGGGGACCTCGTCAGTCGTTGGCGCACCGATGTACAGGATAAGGCTATCGACCGGCAACATGATCAACAAGCACCAAACACTGCGCTGCCAATGGAACACGTTTACTGGACTCGAAATATATGGGAAAAACCTTTTCTGTTGGAATTCGATTCGATCTCACAGGCTGCTCGGCAGCTTAAGTCTATTCAACGCAATTGGGCAGCCTGTCCAACGCGGCTTTATCGCAGAGTCGCGTTGATAGAAGACGCTCTACCACAAATCTCAAACAAACCCAAAGAATTCCCTTTTGAACTTCCCAAGGCGCCAATGGGTGCCTTTACCTTGCTCGATGAACATCTCTTGCTTGGTTCGGCTGAATGCTCGAGCCCATTTCCCAACGGCGAGGTCCACTTTGCCGAAGATCGAGAAGGCCCCCCGTCGCGTGCCTATCGCAAGCTTTGGGAGGCTTTGGAATTGGCGGGGAAAGTGCCTTCGCCTGGAGATCGTTGCCTGGACGCCGGAGCAAGTCCAGGGGGCTGGACTTGGGTGCTTGCAAACTTGGGGGCCGAAGTGATTTCCATAGATAGAGCTCCCCTTGAGGGCTCCCTTATGAGCAATCCTCACGTCACCTATGTTGCACACGACGCTTTTACCCTTGCGCCTGAGGATTTGGGCCCTGTGGATTGGCTTTTCTCGGACGTGATCTGTTATCCGCCGGCACTTTTAGCATGGGTCCAGAAATGGCTTGATTCTGGCATGGCCAAGAACTTTGTGTGCACAATCAAGATGCAAGGCGCGAGGTTTGACAAGGCAACTACAGACCGTTTTGCAGCTATTCCTGGCTCTCGGGTTGTCCATCTTTGGCACAACAAGCATGAACTAACATGGATCAAACTCTCTCAGTAGCCTAAGAAAACGAAGCAGCTTACAGAATCTAGAAAACTTATGGAGAAAAACTCACAGGAACTTTGCGCGCATCCTGGCAAGCATTTCGCGCCTTAATTCTTCTTCTGTCCGCTCAGAAGTCTTATTCTCGACTCCGCCATCAACGATGGTTTGCGCAGGTAACTCAGCCAGGAAGGGAGAGGGTTTTGTATCATAGATCTGACCACGTTTGCTCCGCGTGCAACAGTGACTCAAAAAAAGCCGTTTTCGTGCCCTGGTGAGGGCAACATAGAATAGTCGCCGCTCCTCCTCAAGCCCAGAAGGATCTATCTCGTTCTTGCCCGAACTCGCATTGGGTGTTTCTGCGCGCGGGCTTTTGGCATCTTCTGCATCCTCATCCGGCAACTCTAACGACTTGGCGTGTGGCAGGATTCCGTCTTCGCAGCCGGGGATAAAAACCACATCGAATTCGAGCCCTTTTGCTGCGTGAATTGTAAGAAGGCTCACTTTGCCTTCCGTATCGTCTGCTTCGTCGCGTGTCAGAAGAGCAATGCGATTAAGATATGCAAAAAGCCCCGAATCGAAGGTTTCGGGGTCGCGTTCCCACCGTTCGATCGAGCTTGCCAACAATTCCACACTGTGATATTTCCATGCTGCGGTTTTGTCCTGGCTTTTATATTCTTCAAGAAGATATTGCCAATACCCTATTTCAGTCACCATCTCCCGCAGGCAGGCTGAAAGTGGCCTCTTTCTGGACAAGATTCTTTCGCGCAACGCTTCTATATACTCGAAGAATTCGCAAATCGCTTTGACGGGCTTGCTTTGTGCATCAAAGTCTGGTGACTTGGCGATGCGAGATGCAGCCTCGTGAATCGAAATATTGCCGCTGCGGCTCATACCCGTGATTTTTTCGATACCGGCTCTGCCTATTCCCCTTCGCGGCACATTGAGCACGCGCAGCGCACTGATATCGTCGTCAGGGTTAGCACACAGCTTCAAGTATGCAAGCATGTCCTTGACCTCACGGCGTTGATAGAACGAAGGGCCGCCTGCAGTTCTATAAGGAATTCCTGCCTCCATGAGCTCCTCTTCGATCTCGCGCGACTGATAATTTGTTCGCACCAGGATTCCAAATGAGTCCCACTGAAAGCCTTCGGCAATTCGGAGCTGCCGCATTCGCTCAATGATGGCCCTCGCCTCTTCCACTTCGTCTTCCAGGGCATTCACGACAATTGGAATGCCCTTTTTGTCATCCGGCGACCAAAGGTTCTTCTTTTTCCTCTTAACGTTGTGAGAAATCAACGCGTTGGCTGCATCGAGTATTGTCGATGTGGAACGATAGTTGCGTTCAAGTTTTATCTCGACTAAATCTGGGAAATCGCGCTCGAACTTCTCTATATTGCCAAAGTTGGCGCCCCGCCACGAGTAGATCGACTGATCGTCGTCTCCTACCACGCAGATGTTGTGGGGCGCAAAACTATGGATGAGTTCATACTGCTGAAGCGAAGTATCCTGAAATTCGTCGATCATTACATAGCGGAATCGATTTTGCAAACTTCTGGCGACTTCCGGGAATTCTGTAAGGATTTGTAACGGCAGGCTTATGAGGTCGTCAAAATCTACTGCATTGTATATTTTTAGGGTTCTTCGATACTCCGCGTAGAGTGTGCTGTACGCTGCCGTTTCCCCTTTGGAAAAAGCATCGGCCACCTTTGCCGCGTCCAGATCCGCCACAACAAGGCCCAAGTCCCTTGCGGACTCCTTTATAGCGTGGATGCGGTCTTGTTCATCATAGATGGTGAAGTTGTTCTTCCAGCCCAGACGATGAATCTCTTTGCGCAAAAACCAGGCGCCAAATGAGTGAAAGGTGCTGACCATGAGGTTTTTCAGAGGTAACCCCACAAGCTTGCGAGCCCTGTCCGCCATTTCCTTGGCTGCTTTGTTGGTGAAGGTGAGCGCAAGGATAGAGTCTTGCGATACGCCGTCCGCAAGAAGTTTCGCGATCCGATACGTAATCACGCGAGTCTTTCCTGAGCCGGCCCCAGCTATAATGAGAAGTGGCCCCTCAGTTGTCATAACAGCTTTATATTGTTCAGGATCCAAATTTGAGGCAAAGTCATATTCCATGATGTTCAGTTGTCTTCAGTGGTGTTCAATATTATTTCGCAGTTCAAAACTTGATATTCGCAAGATCCGTCAGACGGCTTTAAAGAAGATCGATTTAGCACCGGCCCCCAGAATGGCCACGAGAATACCGACGACGATGCCAGCAGTCGCTACTCCGCCGATTATCGCAAGCGTAGCACGTTTTTTGTCCATACCAAGGATCCACGCTCCTAGCGTTCCTGTCCATGCACCAGTGACCGGCAATGGAATGGCAACGAAGATCATCAAGCCCCAGTAGCCGTATTTTTCTATGTTCTCGTGCACTTTTCTCCGCGCCCGCTCCACGGTTCTGTCAAAAAAGGACTTATACGCATTCCACTTATACAAGAGTTTATGGAGAGTCGCCAGGAATATATAGACAATGATGGGCACGAGGGCGTTAAATAAGATCGAAAGGAGTGTTGCAGGTAAAACACCCACGCCACGTATTACGGCATAGGGTATTGCTCCGCGCAGTTCGGAAATTGGAAGGACGGACAAAAGAGCCGTCCAAAGCAACGTGGTTATACTCATCGCAAAGGGAGTATATCGGAGGGTTATAGGAAGGACAAGTCGGGCTAGCCAGAATCGTTCTGATCGCCCTAATCGCTCCCGCGGCCAAGAAAGCGCCCCAGGTGTTCCTGTAACTCCGAAGTAGATGGACCAATCCAAACTATATCTGGAAGGGGCCTAAAAAACGTCATTTGGCGTTTGGCGTATTGCCGCGTATGAAGGACTATGGCCTTTTTTAGCTCCTCTGCGCTTGCGCCAGGCATGGTCAAGAATTCTTTGTAGCCAATGGCCTGCATCCCGGGACTTTCAAGGTCATAACCCCTGGCGATAAGGCTTGCCACCTCTTCAGCCAGGCCATGTTCGAACATGAGGTCGACGCGGTGCTCAATACGCGCGTTGAGCTCTTCCCTGGATCGCCGGAGGCCCAATACCAGGAAATCAAATTTGTCCCGTGGCGTCTTGGAAGGGGCAAAAACCGATGGTGGCCTTCCAGTCGCCCTCAGTATTTCGACCGCACGCGTGAGTCTATAGGTGTCCTTGTAGGCAATACGTGACAAGGCCAAGGCATCGGCTGTTGCCAATTCAGCGCGCAGGGAATCGACCCCTTTCTCTCGGAGTTCCTGCTGCACAGCATTTCGGATTTCGGGATCCGAAGCTGGCCCAGAAGCCGGGCCACAGATAAAGTTGCGCAGGTAAAAGCCAGTTCCGCCAGAAACCACCGGTAAACAGCCCCGCGACCACAGCTCATTGCAGGTATTATCGGCCATTCGTACAAAATCACCTGCAGTATATTGCTGGTCTGGATCGAGAAAATCGATGAGATGATGTGGCAGGATTTTGCGGAGTCCCGCATCAGGCTTGGCGGTACCAATGTCCATACCTCTGTACGCCTGGAAACAATCGGCACTGACAATTTCCGCCCCACGCAGATAACTCCACACGGCTGGATTGTCAGACAAAAAAATAGGAGCTTCCGCGCCAAATGTCTTGGCGAGGAGCTCCGTTTTTCCTACCGCAGTTGGTCCGGCAAGGACCAAAACCTTAGCTCTGGATGAATTTGTACTCAATGGTCTTTTCAAAGATCTGCTGTGCGGCCAAGGACACAACCTTGCCATTGTTCTTCTCCACTTCTGGCCCCTTGAGCACAGCAAGCTGATAGGCCCGTTTCGTCATTGCAACCGCAAGCTCGTACGCGTTGTCGTTATAGTTTATAAGTTTTTCCAAAGGAATAATCATATACCGCTCCCAATCCTACCTTAAGCTATGGGCTAGAGCCCCAACTCCCCCAGGCGTTTATCAAGCGAGTCTAGAAGGTTCCCTGCTTCGTAGTCTTTAGACACCTGAGCCTTCTCTTTTTGCCCACTCTTCTGATGCATTTCGTCCAGTGTAAGGAGATTTGTTATAAGAGAAAGCTTCAAAGGATCCACGACTTTCATTTGGCCAGAGACTTTAGAAAGCCGTTCCTTCAATTCAGAAACCAGTGCGTGAATATAGTCTTCGTCTTCATCTGTTCTGATGGTGAAAGAAACTCCAAAGATTTCGATAGGAATCGTGTGAGTCGCAGCCTTGTCGACATTAGAAAATGTCGAGCTCATTTTCTTCTCCGTGAAACGTGTCCTCCTGGGACGCAGGGGCCGACAGGGAATCTTCAGCCGCCTCCACCTTTTGTTCCCTGATCAATTGTGACTCGCCACTTTGGTCTTCTTCACCGCTAGAAAGCTCAAAACCTGATGGTTCCGAGGGTTCTGCTTTACCCGATAGCCCCGATAGCTGCGAGCTAGATGCCTCTGGAGCCGCAGGGTTCATACCCATCACCATGTCCTCAAAGGCATCCAACTTGTCTAATGCATGGACAAGCCCTTCTTCTATCCTGGCCTGCTCTTTCTTAAGATCTTCCGCTCGGGCTTCCAATTCGCTGACGCGATGCTCGGCTGCTAACGCCCGCTCCCTGTAAGTGGCTGCTTCCGCCTCGGCGACATTGGCTTTGCGCTCGAATGCAGCTGCCCTTTCCTGAGATTCGGCTGCTCGCAATTCGGCGTCCTTGGCCTTTTGCTCGGCTTCTTTGACCCGCGCCTGCAATTCCTCTATCTGGGCAGCCGACTCGGAAGCCTGCCGAATAGATGCACCTGCTTTGCGCTCGAGCTCTGCATACGCGGCTTTGGTCTGCTCTTCGGAACGCGACACCTCCATGAGGTTCTGTTCGAGGACGGCGTTTTCCTTGCGTAGCTTTTCTATGAGCGTAACCGCTTTTTCTACTCGCGCCTCCAAGGCGTGGATTTGCTCGAGGCTTACCATTGTTTATGCCTGTAAGGCTGCTTTTGCCTTTTCTACTATTGCGCTAAAAGCCTCTGGATCCCTAACCGCAACATCGGCAAGCACCTTTCGGTTCATCACAATGCCGGCTTTGTTGAGGCCTTCGATAAAGCGGCTGTAGGTAATGTCTTGTGCCCTGCATGCCGCGTTGATTCTGGCAATCCAGAGATTGCGGAAATCACCTTTTCTATCGCGCCTGTCTTTGTATGCGTCGTACTGAGCTTTGGCAACCGCGTCTTTAGCAACTTTGAAGTTGGAATGGCGTCTGCCCCAATAGCCTTTTGCGACTTTGAGTATCTTTTTGCGGTGATCTTTCCGCTTGGTACCATCTACTGCTCTAGACATGTATATTCTCCTCTATTCCGTTCCGGCTCAACCATTGGGCAAGAGCTTTTTCTTGATCTGATGCACAGGACCGGCATCGACAAAGCCTGGTTTGCGCAGATTTCTCTTTCGCTTCGTGGTCTTTTTGGTCAAGATATGGCGGAGATTCATTTTCTTGTATTTTACTTTTCCGCTTGCGGTCAAACTAAAGCGCTTGCTGGCCGCCTTTTTTGTCTTCATCTTGGGCATGCTCTACCATCCTTTTTGCGACAATCGCTCAGATCTCGTCATCATTGTCATCATCGTCATCTTCAACTTCTGTGTCAGCGGCTTCTGTGTCAGCGGCCAAAGCTTCGGAAACCGGCTGTTTTTTGATTATGGATGCCTTGGGCTGGAGAACCATCGACATGAATCTGCCTTCCATAAGGGGAGGCTTCTCCACGATGTAGTAGCCATCGAGCTTAGCAAGAATCTTGTTGAGGATATCCTGCCCAATCTCAGTGTGCGCCAGCTCACGGCCTCGGAAGCGGATCGTCACCTTGACCTTATAGCCCGCAACAAGGAAATTCCTGATATGCTCTGCCTTAAAATCCAGATCGTGCTCTGCAATTTTTGGCTGCATGCGAATTTCTTTGATTTCGGTGGTCTTTACATGCTTTTTCGCATCCTTGACCTTTTTCTCCTGCTCAAACTTATACTTGCCGTAATTCAGAAGCTTACAAACAGGCGGTATCGACTGTGGGGCCACTTCAACAAGGTCCAAACCTGCCTCGCGGGCTATTTTGATAGCCTCGAGCGTCGGTATAATACCTCGCTGCTCACCTTTTTCATCGATAAGCCGCACTTCTCGAACGCGGATTTGTTCATTGATCCGCAAATCCTTGTCTGCCAACTGACCTCCTCATAAGCGCCTTGCCCGAAGCAACGGGGAGCAACAAGCAAGACACACCACAACTCCTAACGGTTGAAACATTTTCTTAGGTGTTATGGACTATTGTTGCGTATAGTACCACAGATTTTCAAATCGCGTAAAGGCCTGGCTGGCGGCAACTTCTGATAAATCCGTCGCCATTTATGTTCGATTCAAGCCAGAGAAATGCGCCAGCCAAAAACCAAAGTCAACCTCTTATTCTTCTTATGCCTTGCCAGCTGAACCAAGCACTTCAATATTCTTGTGCATATAGAGCTTCTTGAGTTCGTCTCTTGCAGGGCCTAAGTACTTCCTTGGGTCGAACTCTTCGGGCTTTTCTGCAAAAACCTTGCGGATGATCGCCGTCATGGCGAGCCTGCCATCTGAATCGATGTTGATCTTGCAGACATTGCTGGCAGCGGCCTTACGAAGCTGTTCCTCCGGAATACCGACCGAGTCTACAAGCTTGCCGCCGTATTGGTTGATCATTCTGACATATTCGATAGGAACAGAAGAAGAACCATGAAGAACGATTGGGAAACCAGGAATGCGCTTCTCCACTTCCGCAAGAATATCAAACCGCAAGGGAGGTGGAATAAGAATGCCATCCGCTGTGCGAGTGCACTGCTCGGGTTTGAATTTCGCCCTGCCGTGGCTCGTTCCAATGGAAATAGCCAGACTGTCTACGCCGGTTTTCTTAACAAAATCCTCGACCTGTTCCGGCCGAGTGTAGTGGCTCATCTCCGCGGAGACATCATCTTCCACGCCAGCAAGAACACCAAGCTCGCCTTCCACCGTGACATAGTCTTTTTGAGCATGGGCAAATTCGCATACTTTCCTGGTCAGTGCAACGTTTTCCTCATAAGGAAGCGCAGACCCATCGATCATGACGGAAGAGAAGCCCTGCTCAATACAATCCTTGCAAAGTTCGAAGCTGTCACCATGGTCCAAGTGCAGGACGATGGGAATGGGATACCCCAATTCCTTGGCATACTCCACAGCGCCTTTGGCCATATTGCGAAGTATTGTAGAATTTGCATACTTCCGGGCTCCCGAAGAAACCTGAAGTATGACAGGACTCTTGGTCTCGACACAAGCCTGAATAATGGCCTGCATCTGCTCCATGTTATTGAAGTTGTATGCGGGGATGGCATAATGGCCTTCCATCGCCTTCCTGAAAAGATCAACTGTATTGACGAGACCCAATTCCTTGTAACTGGTCATGGAAACCTCCAAAAGTAGAACATCGAAAATAGTGGTGTAAAGCCGAAACGCGTCCTGCAAGGGCGCTTTTACAGGATGTAAATTCCTGTTAATCTTATGAATAGTATGACAAAGCGTCAAGCACTGAGCGCGATTGGTTTTGTAACCTTACTTTGCATCGGTTTGTCTTCCTGTTCCGCCAATAAGGCCACTGAACCACTGGGCCCAAACAGCGTGGTTTTGCCCTCCTTTGACGACGCCTTCTTAGTGCTTTTCCCAGACTATTGCAAAAGAGTCTCGGAAGAATATGCAGTGCCCCCTGCCACAGAGAGCCCCAAAGGGACCAAGACAAAAGGCCCTAAAAGGGCAGAAAAGAGTGACGATCTAGTGACAAGACTTGAAATCCTGGCTTTACAAGGCGTAAAGCCCACGGTAGTTATAGCCAGCCCATGGGTTTTTGGCAGGGCCAAAAACTTGACCGAGCAGCTGGTAGCCAACATTATTGTGCCATACACGGGATCTGAAGTTGAACCTTTGTCGAATAGAGCAACAGAGTCGGATTTGGCAGCAGACGCTCGTCCTCCCCGTATTTTCACGATTGGATACGATTATGCAACGGCATATAGAACTATGGGCGAAAAGGCTGGCCAGTTGGTGCAGAAGGCCATTCGTAAGGGTGATGTTGACGCAAAGTGTAGCATCATATTTCAGGAAAACTTCCTGCGCGGGAAACAAGCGCTCGAGGCGTTTAAAGCGGGGTTCAAAGAACGTGTCGGCGAGACCAACCTCACAGGCAGTAGGGAGCCTCAGACTGGTCTAGACTCAGTTCCTCACCTGGATGTGCACCGATTTGGCCCAGACTTGCAAACAGTCGACATAGTGGGGACTCTACAAGGGGCTTTGTCGGATTCGACTGCAAAAGGGACAAAAGTAGTCGTCTGCGCTATAGACGATGCCGCGCTTTCCATTCAGGCAGCAACAAGCAGGCTTGATGGCGTTGCGTTTATGGTCGACACGACGACATGGGAACAGTCTGAAAAGGTCACAAACGAAATAAAGACAGCCCGATTCAGTTTTGTCCTTAAGGGCAATGATGAGGGCATGTGCAGGGCAACGGAAAAGCTTGTGAACTCAATCCTGAAGGGAAAGCCCCTTCAGGATCATACGCTCGTTCCAGTCGGATACTAGAATCTGGGCATCCCGACAAGCCGGGTCGATTAGGCCTCCTGTGCTACAGCGCGAATTACGTCGAACGTGAGTTCGCCGCCCTTTTCGTTCACATCGACTGTGTCGCCATCCCCAACCTCGCCGTCAAGGATCATTGTGGCAAGCGGATCTTCCACAAGATTCTGGATGGCCCGTTTGAGTGGCCTTGCACCAAAGCGCTCGTCGTACCCGCGGTTCGCAATAAACTCCCGTGCTCTGGGCTCCACTTTGAGCGTGACACCCTTCTGAGCAGCACGTTCCGCCAATTCAGAAAGCCGCAAGTCCGTAATGGAAAGAATCTTATCCTTGGAGAGCCTGTCAAACAGAACGACCTCGTCGATTCTGTTGAGGAATTCAGGCTTAAAGGTAGACTTGAGCATCGCATCGACCTGAGGACGAACCTCATCCATATTCCTAGCCTCAAGAATGAGATCGGAACCGATATTGCTCGTCATGATGATGATACAGTTCTTAAAGTCCACCACCCTGCCCTGACCATCTGTGAGCCTGCCATCGTCTAGAACCTGCAGGAACACGTTGAACACGTCGGGGTGCGCCTTTTCTATCTCGTCGAAAAGAAGTACCGAGTACGGACGGCGCCGCACGGCCTCGGTGAGTTGGCCGCCTTCCTCGTATCCGACATAGCCGGGAGGAGCGCCAATAAGTCTCGATACCGAATACTTTTCCATGTACTCGCTCATGTCGATGCGAGTCAGGGCTTTTTCATCGTTAAAGAGGAACTCTGCCAGAGCTTTAGCAAGCTCGGTCTTGCCTACACCTGTAGGTCCAAGGAAGAGGAAAGACCCAAGTGGCCTGCGCGGATCGGAAAGACCCGCCTTGTTGCGGCGAATTGCATCGGACACGGCTTTGAGTGCGGCCTCTTGCCCTATAACGCGCTTCCCAAGCGTTTCTTCAAGATGAACATACTTCTGAGCTTCGCTCGAGAGCATTTTGGACACGGGGATGCCGGTCCAGGAAGAGACAACGCGTGCCACATCGTCTTCAGAGACCTCCTGGCGTAAGAGCCGAGCAGAGTCGTCCTCTTTACTTGTGGCCGTAAGCGAATCCAGCTTCCTTTGGGCTTCAATGAGCTTGCCATACTTGATTTCTGAAGCCTTAGCCAAGTTGCCTTCCCGCAAGTAACGCTCTTCTTCCACTTTGAGCTGCTCAATCTGCTCCTTGAGGTTGCGGATCTCACTTATCTTGGATTTTTCGTTCTCCCATTTGAGCTTCATCGCGTCGCGTTGAGAAGACAATTCGGCTATTTCGGCCTGTAGCTTCTCAAGGCGTTCCATGGAAGCCTGGTCGGTCTCCTTTTGGAGCGCCTGCGCTTCCATCTTGAGCTGAATCAGTTTGCGCTCGATGACATCGAGCTCGGTGGGTTGGCTTTCGATCTCCATCTTGAGCCTGCTCGCCGCCTCGTCTATAAGGTCAATTGCCTTGTCCGGCAGGAAGCGGTTTGTGATATACCGGTCAGACAGCACCGCCGCTGCAATAAGTGCGTCGTCTCTGATGCGCACACCATGGTGCACTTCATACCGCTCCTTTAAGCCCCTCAAAATGGCAATTGTAGATTCTACACTCGGCGGCTCGCACATGACAGGCTGGAAGCGGCGCTCCAGCGCTGCGTCTTTTTCTATATGCTTGCGATACTCGTCAAGTGTTGTGGCACCGATTGCACGGAGTTCGCCGCGTGCAAGGGCTGGCTTTAACAGGTTAGAGGCGTCCATGCCGCCCTCCGCCGCGCCCGCACCAACAAGGGTGTGGAGTTCGTCGATAAAGAGAATAATCTTGCCCTCAGCTTTCTGAATTTCCTGAATGACGGCCTTCAACCGCTCTTCGAACTCACCGCGGAACTTGGAACCAGCCACGAGGGAGCCTAAGTCAAGTGCTAGAATGCTCTTATCCTTGAGGCTTTCGGGAACGTCGCCAGACACAATGCGCTGTGCCAGCCCCTCCACAATAGCTGTCTTGCCAACGCCGGGTTCGCCGATGAGTACCGGGTTATTCTTTGTTCTACGCGAAAGTACCTGCATGACACGGCGAATCTCCTCGTCCCTTCCGATTACCGGATCGAGTTTACCGGCGCGCGCAAGGCCTGTAAGGTCGGTCGTGTATTTCTCCAACACACGGTACTTTTCTTCCGCGTTTTCGTCGCTCGCACGCTGCGTACCGCGGACCTCCTTGAGGGCGGTCAACACACGATCTTTTGTAACGCCGTTGGACTTCAAGAGATCGGCCACAGGCCCTTCGGTCTCTATAATACCGAGGAAAAGGTGCTCGGAAGTCACATACTCGTCTTTGAGGGCCTCGGCCTCGCGCTCGGCTTTGGCAATGGCTTTAGACGCACTGGGCGAAAGATATAACTGTGCGGCTGCGCCGTAGGTTTTTGGCAGTTTATTGATAAGAGCGTTGAGCCCGGTTTCTATTGCCCCCTGCGAAGCCCCTATCCGCTCAAGGAGCGTGGGCACGACGCCGTCTTCCTGCGTCAAAAGCGCAAGGCACAGATGCTCGGGCTCGATATTCGGGTTGTCGTGAGATTGCGCCAGCGAAGAGGCGTCCCGAATGGCCTCTTGGGCTTTTAGCGTGTATTTGTCGTAATTCATTATTGTATCACCTCAGATGAAGTTATGTATTTTTCTTTCTTCGCCCTTAAATATACGAAAATCCTCTTTCAGGTGGCAAGAAAAGGCGACAAGTCGTAACTGCAAGATTGCAAAAGGGCGGGCGCTCTGGCTATACTAAACCCCATGGACAACAACCTTAAGGTAGTATTGCTTCACGGATACACAGATGAGCAGGCCTATCAGATTATGCGGGCCATTAAGTCGCTCGGTATTGAGCCTGAGAATACGGCATTTGCCACAACCACTCCTTCAAACCTGGAGTGGAAGGTGGCCGATTTGATTGAGCATCTTGCTCAAGAACACGAGTATATGAAAGTCAATCAGCGTCGAGGTCAGGGATCTTCTCTTTAAGCGCTTTTATAAAGCTTTCGCCCGTGCTGCCCTGTTTGAGCGCAATAAAGACCACATTGTCTCTGCCGGAGATTGTACCCAAGACGTCGTCCATGCCCATATTGTCGATCGCCAGGGCTACAGAGTCTGAGTGTCCGGAAAAAGTTCGCACCACGACAAGGGAATCGTTCCAGTCTACCGAAACATAGCCCCGCAAAAAATCCTGAATGGAGTGCCGCTCCGACTCTTTGCGTTCTTCTTCCGAGGGAATCGTATAATAATACCCTGTCTGCCCATCGGCGACCTTCCCCACCTTGAGGTACTTGAGATCGCGGGAAAGGGTCGCCTGCGTAACGGAATAACCCGCTTCTGCGAGTTTTTGCAGCAAGGTTTCCTGTGAATCGATTCTATTGGTCTTAATAATGTTCTTAACGACCTTGAGCCGTTCTATTCTCTCTTTCATGTCGGAGCTGTCTCCTAAGAAATCTCTGGTTACTTAGTTATAATATTGCATCCATTTTGCAAATACGGCAAGCCGGCATCGTCCCTAATCGTACGTCACGACGAGATTTCAGTTTCCCATACCCCGCCATCCAAAACGAAGTTGCACCTGGGAGACAAGCTGCTCCCAATTGGAACGGTTGGTGAAGAAAGCTTCGGTCGCCGCATACCCGGATTCATAAAGCATGCGGTACTTCTCATCGCCCACCCTGATCGCGAAATCGTCGTAGGAGATACCTTTATCGTCGATGAAAACTGTCCTGCCCTTGTTTTTTTCACTGCCGACTATGAGCTGTTCCTGCACGGTGAGCAGGGTATCGAAGATAGCGTCTCCGTAATCTATGATGTTGGAAATATCCTTGTACTTTGTTTCTTCTGGAGAAGAATAAACAAAGAAGCCAAGTGTCTCTGGGTTGATACCCCGTTGGAGCTTATGGCAATACTTGAGATCGTCAAAAATCCCGACAGGATAGTTGAGCATCATGCCACCATCCACGTATGTTTGCGGACTGTCAGTTCCTGGATATTGATAGGTGATAGCTTCAAAAAAAAGTGGGATGGACATAGAGATTCGAACTGCAAGGGCAACTTCCATGTCTGGGGTTGTCTCGTAAGAGAAAATCCGCGAAGTCCGGTTTGTAATGTCAGTTCCCGTGATGTAAAGGTCGAGGAACTTACGGTTTCCGACATGAATGCTTGGGTTCTGAAAATCTGCAAAGGTATAGGCGTCTTTTTCAATGGTAAATCGGTCAGCAATATTCTTGCGAAGCCATTCGTAAAGGTATTCGCTCGAATACCAACCCTTGTCATGAAAGAACCTAGTTGCAGAGCGCAGGTTGTTGGTGAGACTGCTGGACACTTCTTTGACCTGTTTGAAAATAACTTTGGGAAGTTTCCGTTCACCGTTTAGCGCCAAATGCAAGCGATCCTGGATATGGTTATAAGTTTGAATTAGGGCACCATTCTGAGTATCAGAGTGAGAGTAAGAGTGAGACTGAATTTGAGCCTGAGGCACAGATGCCTCACGCCCGGCCAACACATCAGAGAGATCTTCTTCAATGTCGTTTAGTTCGTCTTCAACATCTTTCTGCAACTTCTGAAAGGTCTTGTGGCCTGGGACTTTGGTGTACTCGAGGGTCTCCGCTACGGCCTTAAGCGAAGCGAAATCCTCAAAATT
>JAFIHQ010000158.1 GCA_017849315.1 Treponema sp. | reverse complement strand
TACGCAAAACTTCCTGTCAAACTTGTAGGTACCGATCCTGGAATCTCGGCAGCTTTCAATGGCGGTACACACATGCCATTTGAAGACCTGGGAATTATGCGGCTCATACCAGGCATAGACGTCGTCGAACCATCAGACCCTGTCTCTCTTGCAGGTCTTTTACATGCGCTTGTGGATTCCGAACGTCCAGGATATCTGCGGCTTTATCGAAAAGCAGCGCGCCCTCTCTATCCGCAAAGTGAAACCTTTAGTTTAGGCCATGGCAAACTGCTGCGCTCGGGCAAAGACGCAGTGATTGTCGCGTTGGGCGCAATAATGGTCCAGGAAGCACTGGACGCAGCTGTACTCTTGGCACAACAACATATCGATGTGGCCGTAATCGACGCGCTTTCCCTAAAACCGTTGGATATCGACCTTATCGTAAAGTGGGCATGCACTACAGGTGTTGTCGTAACCGCAGAGAACCATCAACTGGCTGGTGGACTTGGCTCAGCGGTCGCAGAGCTTATTGCAGAAGGCAAGTGCGGTGGACAGGCCCTGCAGTTTGGACGTGTTGGCATTCAAGATCAATTTGGCGAAGTCGGGACCCAGGAATGGCTCAAGGAGCATTTCGGTCTTACCGCAAAACATATTGCAGCAACAGTTCAGTCGCTTGTTGCAAAAAGGAATCAACTATGATCATTGCTATTGCTTCAGATCTTTCCGGGTTCACGCTTAAAGAGTCGGTCGTGGCCCACCTAAAGGAAAAAGGCATTGAGGTTCTCGACTACGGCATACCCTCTGCAGACCAACCAGCCGCGTATTTTGAGCAGGCACCAAAGGTCTGCAAAGCCATTCAGGAAGGCAAAGCGGAAAAAGGAATCCTTATCTGCGGGACGGGCCAGGGAATGGCGATTGTCGCTAACAAACACAAAGGAATCTATGCCTGCGTTGTGGACGATATGTTTTCTGCCGAGAGAGCAAAAATCATCAACGACGCTAACGTCATCACCATGGGGGGTTGGATTACTGCACCCTTCCTGGCGAACGAAATAGTAGATTCCTGGCTTGCTATGTCCTTCACTCAAAAAATGGAATTCAAAAAGGACTTTCTTACCAATGCACTGAACCAGGTCAAGAAGATAGAAAACGAGAACTTTAGATAGTCGAGCGACTTGAATAAGGATGAATAAGGGAAGCCACGTTATGATCAATGCTCTTCTTTCGTCAACCAAATTCCTTTCATTTGAAAAAATGACGGGTGAGGATTTGGCATCGATAGTCTATTGCTTGGGCCAGGGTTTTAATGGCAAAAGACCGCGTATTGCGCTTGTGAAGGATGGACGCCCCTCCGATACGGTACGGGAACTTGAAGAAGGACTCATCAGCCACTATGAGGTGGTGGCCCTGGACCGCGTCCAGCCGGACCCGCGCGCCGCAGATATCACGACCATGGCTTTGGAATGTGACATTGAACATATCGATCTTGTGGTCGGCATTGGTGGCGGCTCTGTTATGGATTCTGCAAAGGCCATAGCCATGCTTGCTCGAAATGGAGGGAACCTCGAAGAGTATCTCGGCCCAAATCCGCATCGGGCCATTGAAAGAAAGGGCCTTCCGCTTCTACTTGTGCCAACAACCGCGGGCACCGGCTCGGAAGCGACCAAGGTAGGAGTCTACACCTCAGCCTCAGGCAGGAAATTCACCTTGAGTTCTCCTTTTCTCCAGGCCGATGCGGCAGCGCTGTCCGGAGCTCTGGCCGCAACAATGCCTCCAAGCCTTACCGCTTCCACAGGTTTTGATGCGCTTTCCCACGCTCTTGAATCAATCTGGAACAAGAACGCCACACCGTTAACACTGGATGCGGCGATACGCTCTGCCGGAATGGTGCTCCGTGCCCTGCCAAAGGCCTATCAAGCCTCATTACAATTACAACAGGCGCAAGGAATTAGGACGTCAGACCCGAGCCATGCTGATATATGCCGCTATTTTCTCGGACACGACGACCACGAATACGGAAAAAATCAGTCTGCGAACGCCGTCTTTCTTGAGATGCTTGAGGCCGCAGCGTCTGCAGGGATAGCTTTTTCCATTACGGGAACTGCATTAGTCCATGCGCTTTCTTTTGTGCTTTCCGAGGATTGGCATATTCCACACGGAGCGGCGTGCGCCTTTACACTCGAGGACGCTTATAGACTCCAGGCAAAAGATCCTAGGGTAAGAGCTTCGCTTGAGGTTCTGGCAAGGCAGGTTTTTGCGCCAACTGCTGGCGAAGTAGAAGAAAACAAAGGAGCCGGCAAGACCGATGATCTTGTAGCGCGACTCCTTGAACACATCGTCGGCCTTAAAGCCGCAATGGGATTACCCTTTACTTTTGAAAACCTCGGCATCAAAATCGACAGCAGCGAGATCAGAAAACGATTCGAACGCGCTTTTGACGATCCTAAAATGGCGAACAGTATGCCACCCGTCACAAAAGACGAAGTCTACGCCCTGCTTGAGGCAAAGGCATGACAGAGATCGCTACGGTTTTTCTGGCCGGGTTGGTTGTCTTTGTTACCCACGCCCTGGAAGCCATAACGGGCTTTGGTTGTACGGTTCTCGCTTTGCCTTTTATAACTGCGCTCTTTGGAGTTAAGCAGGGCGTGGAAGTGCTCACTATTCTTGCATGGATCCTTTCGCTTTACATTGTCATCACGAAGCATAAGGACATAGCGTGGCATGAGTTCGGCAAGATACTGGCTTCTGTCCTGGCAGGCCTACCTATAGGGATGTATCTTTTCCACCATGTCGACGCTGCGCCGCTCAAGAGAGTTCTTTCGTATTTCATCATTGTTGCGGCATCCATCCAGCTTGTACAGTTTGTTTTCCCAAAAGTGGGACAACTACGAATGCCCAAAGCTGTTGGTTACGTGCTCCTTTTTCTGGGTGGAATTATTCATGGGATTTTCTCCTCCGGCGGACCGCTCATAGTTCTCTATGCGTCACAATCACTTCCTGAAAAGGGTCGTTT
>JAFIHQ010000157.1 GCA_017849315.1 Treponema sp. | reverse complement strand
CTCCGTACTAAATGGCATTCTCGTATGCAGACAGTCCTGGGCCTGACATTCAAGGCAGGGCCGGTCTCTATTAAAGAACATCTTGTAACACTTGCTGCCGATAAGTTGCTGTCCAGACTGTTCCACATACTTGCTGGCCGCATAATTCGCTTCGATGATGTTGTAGTTGATATCCTGAATGGTAATAGGCGTGGTAATTCCATTAAAGAAAGCTTCGAGTTTGTTTCTACTCACTTCCAGCTGGTTATTGATACTCTGCAAGCGCTTTTGCTGCATCTTGAGTCTTTCGAAGCTAATTGCATTCTCCAAAGCGACCGAACACTGCACCGCCAGAAGTTGCATGGTCTCCATATCGGACTGGTTGTAATAATCTTTGGTGAGCTGTGGACCGAGAACCAGAAAACCGTTAAGGCGATCCTTGAACTTAAGTGGCAGCACTAAGGACGTCTCCACGGTTTGACTTTGCTTTTCATCCTCCAGCGTAAGCTTCATTGGATTCTGCGGATCGTAGAAGTAGAGCTCACCCTTTTTTTCCTGCTGAGGCTTGGTCGTAAAATATCGAACGAGTTCGCTGCCACGCAGCAGGGTGATGGAAAGCCTTTGCTCATCGATGATAGTGTCTCCGAATGGCAAGTTCTTAGCTGCGTTCAGTTTATAATTGCGGTCGGTAAAATCATTCACCAGCATAAAAGCCCATTCCAGGTTGAAGATAGAGAACACCTTGTCGATGGTGACCTCGCCCAATTCCCGCATATCGACGATGGACGTAAGGCTTTCCGAGAAAAGTCGGAGGCTTTTGTAGTCGCCGTATGTTTTACCACCGTAAAGCCTTTCCAGAAAAAAAGTTGCAGTACTGCGCATTGGGGAAGAAAGGATGGAAGTAATAAAGCCCAAGACGAGGGCAATAAGCGCAATTCGCGATATAGCCATAAGGTGCTGCAAACCAAACACTGCAGTCAGCAAAAGCAAGAACATTGCGCTCGTAAGGAGAGTCATCAGAAAAACAAGGAAGATATTAACCACTTTCGAAGAGTAGTGTATAAGTCTGTATTTATATACAGAGTAAAAGATTATTATGGCATTTACTGTTGTAGCAACTAGATCGATGGGGTATCTCCCCAAAGGTTTGTAGAGATTGAGCGCAACGCTGCAAACAATGATAAAGGCTCCGATCAAAAGGAGCCTTAGAGTTTTTCGCTTGAATTTGTTGGTACAGCGCCTAAGCTCACCCAGCAGAACATAGATAGACAGCGCGAAATAAAAGTATAGAATCGAGTAAGCAAGCCAGGCGCCCTTGCCAAGCTCATAAAAGAAAACGCCGTCGGGACCAAACCCTGCAGATGAAACAACGGCACCCTTAAGATCGAGATAGATCAAAAAAAGATAGATGACATAGCCGGCTATAGACAAAAACCTATAGCGCTTCTTGTCTATGCCAAGCAGATTGATCATGGTGGTAAAAAAAGCTACGGGCCCCCCGAACATTCCAACCAACATGACTTTGTTCCAGACAATCGGGGTAAAAAGACCCACATTGGCGTGCATCATAAAGGAGCCAAAACTCCAGAGGGTCATGAAGGCCATGTAGAGCAGGAACGAGATATCGACTCGTTCTTTGCGACTATAGAACCCAAATACAATAAAAGGAACGTGAACGAAAAATGCAAAGGCCGGTATTAGCGATGAAACGTCAAGGACCATCGATGCACCCCTACGACCTCACAGAGCTAGTAAAAGGAAGAATACTATATCATAATATCGGATACAATGCCAATAATTGTCGGAATATCGGGATTTCTGCTTCTTTTCCTTGCAGATGCCCTTGATGTCTTAACTCTGAATAGGGGCGGTGATAAACGGATGCACAAGATCACAGCCAGTCTCCGTATAGTGGGATATAGTGCGGTGAGTATTCCGCTCCTATGGGTGGTTCTGAATTTGAGTACCCAGACACAATGGTTTTCCTGGCCCGGCTTGGCCAGAGTGGCCTTGTGGATGTTCGCGGCATTCTCGCTTGGGATGTTGCTTTGGACAGTCTTCTTTGAGATCAGAACGATACGAAAAAAGAAGGGAATTCCGGAAGATGCGCTTGTCAGCGAAGGCTCCTATAGCCGTTGTAGGCATCCGGGGTTCTGGTGGTTTGTGGCACTTGCCCTCTGTCTTGGTGTGCTTGAGCCTTCCGACGACAATGTCCTTATGCTTTTTTTGATGATCCTGCTTGACCTAATCCTGATTTGGGTCCAAGATGTTATTTTCTTCCCGAAACTCTTTGCAGGATATAGCGGGTATAAAAAGGCAGTCCCTTTCTTGATTCCGCGCAGATGGCGGCACAAGTCCAGGTAGACAACGAGGCACAACGAGACAAGGGAAGGCGGCAGAGCAACAAAAAAGTCTGGGAAGTGCTTTAAATCTAAAAGTAAGGAAAAAGTATGGAATCAGTGCAGCACACTGTCTTGATTACGGACGACGACCCGGCAATTCAAAAAGTATTGTCACTCGGGCTTCAGAGAGCAAATTTCGATGTAAAGATAGCACACAATGGTCAGGAAGCGCTCGATCTGCTAGTGGAAAACGGTCTGGATCCAGAGTGTATTCTCCTGGATATACGCATGCCTGTCATGAACGGGCTTGTCGCTCTGCCAAAAATTCGGGCGCTCAAACCGATGACTCCTGTCATCATGCTCACCGCATACAATGATCTTTCTACAGGTTTGGAGGCTATGAAGAGTGGCGCCTTCGATTACCTGGTAAAACCAAGTCGCCTTGACCATATTGTTGAAGTGGTCAACAAAGCAATCAAATATCGCTCGATTGTAAAAGAAAAAGAAGCGCAGGACCGCAAGAACGCAGAATATCAGAGTTCTCTGGAAAAGAGTGTGCAATCCCAGATGACAGAACTCAAGAATACGTACGAGAAACTTCAGCAAGCCAATTTCCAAACCGTTTTGGCGCTGGCCGAAGCTATCGAAGCAAAGGACAGTTACACACAAGGACATTGCCAGCGGGTGAGCAGGCTCTCTTTGCGCATAGCGAGGCGACTCGGCTTGCCAAAAGATATGGAGCAGCCACTGCAGTACGCCGCACTCTTGCACGACATAGGGAAGATCGGAATCCCTGAGCGTATACTCAACAAAAAGGGCCCGCTCGACGAAGAAGAAATGGAAGTGATTAAAATGCACCCACTCATCGGTGCACAGATTCTTTCCATCATGGACTTCTTTGCTCCCGCGATAAACGGCGTGCGGCACCACCACGAACGCTGGGATGGCAAGGGATATCCGGACGGTGTGGCCGCGGAAGCGATCGATCCTTTGGCTCGAATTATTGCATTGGCAGACACGTTCGACGCCATGGCCACCACTCGACCCTATCGCAATTCAAAAGGCTTGGACGAAATCCTTTTGGAGATTCGGGCGGAAAGAGGCAAGCAGTTCTCTCCTGTCGTGGTAGACGCGTTCTTTGACGGCGAGCTTTATGATGAATATATCGATACACCATCAGGAATTATATATCCTACCGAGACTTTGGTTCTGGAGGGCATGAAGAACCCAAGCTAAGATCACAAGAGTTAGACTCAACATTGCAAAGACCAGTTTTAAAACTGATTTTAGAAGCAATTAGAAGTAGTAGGTGAATTTCCCTGGTACAGTATCTCCGGTTTTGTTCCAAAACGAAGCGCGCGTAAAACCGTATTGAACGGCGCTGTCCAACTCGGGGTCTCCGGATGATTGCAGAATCTGCACGTCTTTCAGCTGATTGTCCTTGGTGATAGTAAAACCGATGATCACGGGGCTAAGATTCTTGCCTTTTTTGTATTCGGACTGAGACATATCGTATTTTCCGGCGTCCAAGAGAGGCCAGATGAGGCCGCGCTTGTCCAAGGGGGCTTCTTTCTTTATCACGTACGTGTCACCTTTGAGTTCGTAGTAGGTAAGAAAATCGCGCTTCCTTTGACTGGCAGTCTCTGGTTTTTCGTTGGCTATGGCTCTTTCGAATACGGACGCCGGCACGGAGCTCGGAAGCGGCATGAAATCGGAGACTGGCACATAGATATTGTGTCCCACTGTGCCTCTGGCTCCGCCAAAAGCTGTCTCGATGCCACTGCCACGTTCTGCTTTTCTCACGATATAGGAATTCCCTTCTCCCCAGGGAACCATGCCTTGTCCTGGGACATATAAAAACTGATTGGCACTTGTTTGACCAGATTTGGAGCTGCGGGTACCCGAGGGTGTCCATGGCTCCTCGACCTGGGTCGGCGCTTCCTGTTTTGGAGGATTCGTACTTGTCTGGCTCGTACCTGGAGGCGTCTTTTGT
>JAFIHQ010000156.1 GCA_017849315.1 Treponema sp. | reverse complement strand
TAAATACATAATCAGGCATGAATTTCGACTCACTGCCGCAAACAAAACGTTTGTGGTTCTTACCATTTTGGGGCCGTTTCTTATCTTTGCGGTGACAGCACTGCCCACCCTGCTTGCAGCGTCTCCTGGCGCGGGCATAAAGTCCAATCCAATTGCCGTGTATGGGGCACCTAAAGCCGTTCAAGAGGCCCTGCAGACCGCGTTTTCAGGTATGAATATCCAGATTGAGCCAGTCGACTCTGTGGAAAGGGCAAAAGAAGGAACCTTAAGCGGAGAATTGGGCGCGCTTCTTGTTCTGGAGGCGGGATGGCCTGATGGAGGCAAGGCGCTATGGTTTTCCAAGACCGGCGCCGATGTCGCTCTTTATGGCGCCGCAAAGGCCGCTTTGGAGTCTTCTGCGCGTTCGGAACGCATCAGGGCGAGTGGTGTTCAACCTGAGGTTGCAGACAGGCTCCTGGCCCCGACGGACTTTGATGTTGTTAAGCTCGAGCCCCATGGTGAGGAAAAAGCCATAAGCGACCAGGCATTCTTGGAAACTCTTATGACGGTTCTTGTTTTTATCATGCTGCTCTATATGACTATTTTGTTATATGGACAGATGATAGGCAGATCTGTCGTTACAGAGAAGACCTCCAAGACTGTCGAAATAATGCTCTCCAGCGTTACAAGCCGGGAACTCATGATGGGCAAAATAGCAGGATTGGGCCTGGCGGGGATTCTACAGTACGCCGTGTGGACCCTCATGGCCTTTCTGCTTAACCGGTACATAGGGCCGCTCTTTGGTCTTGCCTTGCCTGCAGCGATTTCCATGCAGAATATGGGGTGGCTTCTTGTGTTCTTCCTCCTGGGTTTCTTCCTGTATGCCTCGGCGTATGCAGGCTTGGGCGCAGCAAGCGAGGACGAGCAGAATCTCGGACAACTGGCGTGGCCACTTATCATATTCCTTATCGTGCCGCTCGTTATGCTCAATACGCTTGTCACGAGTCCGGATTCTACGCTGGTGGTTGTGCTCTCGATTTTTCCCCTCACGAGCCCGATTGTCATGCTGGCCCGGATCCTTGTTTCTAGCCCGCCTTTCTGGCAACTCGCGCTCTGCCTTTCACTGCTCGTGGTAGCGGTTGTCGGTATGATGATACTCGCCGCAAAGATCTTCAGGGTTGGAATCTTGATGACTGGCAAAAGGCCAAAACTGCAAGAAGTGCTTCGGTGGATACGCGTGGAGTGAGACACTCAGTTTTGACGCACAGGCTTGACGTACCGCAAGGAAAGTGCACTATCTTTACACCACGATGCAGGCGAAAATTCTTGGAAAAGTGAATAAACACAGGAGAATAGTGCTTTCTGCCCTGGTGGGGCTTTTGATCGTTGTTGTTCTTGTCTTGGTATTCGCGGTTCTACCAGGACTTAGTGGAGAACATAACCGTTCCGGCTTTCTTGCCCAAGACACAAACAGAATGCCACCAAGATTGCATGCTGAGATCGCAGTCCTAAAGGCCGCCTACCCTTCAATCACCATCGCGAGTACTTTTGATTCACAAATAGGCGACTGGAAGATCACCCTGACCAAGGGCGATTCCACTAAGGACCTGTACTGGGCTGAGGGGCGCTACCTTCCAAAGGAACTACTTGGATCCAAGGACAACTATCGGACACTCATCTTCTACATACCGAAAAAGCCTGAGGATCCTGCAACCTTTACGAAGGATCAAATTGAAAAGATTCGTGAATTTGGATCAAGTGAGAGTCGAGAAAGTGGACCTATTTCTCCAACTTACTTCTTTGAAATAATTTATGACACATCATCGAGAGAGGATCTTGAAGCTCATATTGTCAAAACTAAGTTCCTTGGCAGACAGGTAAACGTTCACGAACTCATTGTGGAACCGCTAAACCGGGTGGAAAGACAGATTTTTGCCGCCTCGCAGACAGATAGGGAAGCGCACGAATTCATTCAGTCAATCAGCTCGATCGATGGTTACTCCTGGCGTCAGATCAGAGACACTTCAGGAATGTCGTTCCACAGCATGGGGCTTGCGATCGACATTCTTCCGCGCGGCTGGCAGAATAAAGTCGTGTACTGGAACTGGGAGAAAAACAAGGGCAAAGACGATTGGATGCTCATTCCACTCGAAGGCCGATGGGCACCACCTGATCTTGTTGTCGACATGTTTGAAAAAGAGGGCTTCGTTTGGGGCGGGAAGTGGACGGTCTGGGACAACATGCACTTTGAGTATCGACCTGAGATGATTCTCGGCAGAGAGATTTCCGTAAAAGACTAAACACTCCTATTGCCATAGTACAAAAATACCAGATAACTCCTTGTTACATAGGACACTTGTCTCTTGCGGTTTTGACAAAGCGTGCGATGATTCTGTGTGTGCCATTGTACCTAAAGGCATAATCGTCACAATAAAGGAGGAATACCATGAAGAAGACCTTTGTGAGTATTCTGTTGCTCTTGTGTCTGGTTGTTGCGGGAGTCTCCGCTCAAGGGAAGAAGTTGACGGTCTGGTGCTGGGATCCTAACTTCAATCAGTATGCAATGAATGAAGCAGCCAAAGTCTATAATAAAGCACACCCAGACGTAAAAATCGAAATTGTGGAAACTGGCAACTCGGATAATCTAGTGGCAAAACTGACGTCTGGACTTCAGGCCGGCGGTGTCGGGATGCCGGATATCTTTCTGTTCCAAGATTTTCAGATAGAGCAATTCCTGCGTGACTATCCGAATGCGTTTGCCGACCTCAAGGCAGCCGGTATAGATTACAGCAAATTTGCGCCCTACAAAGTCGGGCCCATGACCGTTGGCAACAAAATCTACGGCATCCCCTTCGATACAGGATCCACCGGGCTTTGGCTGCGCACCGATTACATCAAGGCGGCTGGACTCAATCCAGACGACTACTATGGCAAGAATCTTACCTGGAGTCAGGTGATTAAGCTCGGAGAAACAGTCAAGGCAAAGACAGGAATGCCACTTCTGTCTTATCAGAGCGACAACTTCGACATGCTTCGTATCGTGGTCCAATCTACCGGTGGTCAATTCTTCAATCCCGACGGCAGCCTCAACTTGCAGGGCGATGCATTCAAGAAGTCCATTGCACTCTTCAAGGAATTGAACGATAAGGGTCTTCTGTACAGCGTCGTCGGTTGGTCGGATTGGATCAACGCAGTGAACAGCGACAAAGCCGTAGGATTCCTGAATGCAATCTGGATGGTCGGCACCGTGAAATCCCGGCCTGAAAACAAGGGCAAATACATGATTATCCCCACTCCTCGAATCGAGGGAGTTGCTACTGCCGCGAATGCCTCCAACAGTGGCGGGTCGAGCTGGTATATTTATGACAAGAGCCCCAACAAAGCGCTTGCAATAGATTTTATGAAGTCGGTCTGGGCTTCCGACAAGCCCGAGGCGCTTGAATTCTACAATACAATTTTGAAAGGCGCAGGCGCTATGGGTACATACCTGCCGAGCCAGAAGGGATCGAACTACACTGCCAAAGACGACTTCTTCTATAAGAGCCAGCCGGTATACCAGGACTTTGCTGCCTGGATGAGCAAGGTTCCTACGTTGAGATACACAGCCAATTATGTTCCTATGCGAAATGCGGTAGCGAACGCAGTTTTGCGGTACTTCAAGGGTGACCTGAAAACTATTGACGACACGATAAAAGCCGCAGAGGCCGAGTACAAACAGACCACGGGCGAATAACCGTATTATGCTTCTTTCTTGCTCCCGCGTTCACCCATGCGGCGAACACGGGGGCTTTTCATTCGTCTTATCGAAGTTCTGAGGAGGTCGAGGTGCAAAAACAGCGTTCTTACCAAAGCTACTTGAACAGGTTTGGTTGGCTCTGCGTGACCCCTGCCATCGTTCTCTTTTGTCTTTTCATGCTCTATCCCATTCTTTCTTCGCTCTATTATGTCACCCAAAAATGGCGAGGAGCCACAAGCACGTTTATTGGTTTGGGCAATTTTGTCCGGATGCTTCACGACCAGGTTTTTTTGCAGGCCCTCGGCAACAATTTTATCTTCATGGCAGTTCAAATACCCATAATGGTATTTCTTGCTTTGTTCTTGGCTGTCCTTCTCAATCAGGAAGTTCAGAAACTACGTGGACCTTTAAGACTTGCAATTTTTCTGCCCAGTGTAACTTCGCTCGTCGTCGTGTCGGTGCTTTTCAGAATGTTGCTGCAGACAAATGGAATGTTAAACAATCTGCTCATTGGTGCCCACATTATCAAGGAACCAATCGGTTGGCTTTCGGATCCTTTCTGGGCGAAGGTTACGATTATTCTGGCCATGACCTGGCGCTGGACGGGCTACAATATGGTCTTTTTCCTTGTCGGGCTCCAAAGTATCGACCCGCAGATTTATGAAGCGGCAGAGGTGGATGGCGCGTCGAAATCTCGTCAGCTGTTTCAGATTACTATTCCGCTACTGCTTCCAGTCATACTTTTTTCACTTGTTACGTCCACAAGCGGGACTATGCAACTCTTCGACGAGCCCAATATTCTTACCCAAGGTGGACAGCCATATAATTCGACGATGACCGCTGCGGTATACATTTACAGGCAGGCCTTTCTTGTAAATGGAAACTTCGGCTATGCAACGGCACTTTCTTATGTGGTAGTGCTCATTTCTGGAATATTTGCCTTTATCCAGATGCGGTTGCTTGGGCAAAGGGAGCCTGACAAATGAGTACAGTACGCAAATGGTCTTTGGCGAGGATCATCTCAATCATAATATTACTCTTGGCTGCAGCCATCAGCATTTTCCCATTCTACTGGATGGTGATAGGTACAACGCTCAATCCTAATGACGTAATAAAGGGAGTACTGACACCCGGAAAAGAATTCATGCTCAACTGGAAAAAAGCCGTCTCCACCTACAACCTTCCGCTTTACTTTCTCAACTCGCTGAAAATCGCCGTGCTTACCGTGGTGCTCGGGCTGATTGTCAACAGCCTTGCTGCGTTCGGCTTTGAAAAATATCCTTCCAAGGCAAGGGACAAGGTTTTTAACATTCTGCTTCTGACGATGATAATTCCGCAAATTGCCATAGTAATTCCTATGTTTAGGCTCTTTGCGTTCATGCGTTTGCTCAATACGCACGCGGCTATTATTCTCCCGGCTATTATGTCGCCTTTTATTGTGTTCTTCATGCGACAGAATTTTCAGATGTTCCCAACTGAAATCATGGAGGCTGCGAGAGTGGATGGTGCAAGCGAATTCTCCATTTTCTGGCGTATAGTCTCCCCATCCATGCAAGCCACCTACGCGTCGGCGGCAATCTACTTATTCCTGGGACAGTGGAACTCCTACCTCTGGCCCCTTATCACGATCCTTTCGGAAAACATGAAAACTCTGCCCCTTACGATGTCATCGGTGATGGGTGCTTACACGATTGAATATGGCGCCCTTATGGTGATTGTTTGCATCTCGGTTTTGCCAGTTCTCATTCTTTTCCTGTCGATGCAAAAGCAATTTGTCGCAGGTCTGCTCGGCTCAATAAAATAGTGGAGCGCTAAATCTGCTCGGCATGCCCGCGTGTTACGGAAGTTCTTGCTTGTGCAAGCCCTTCCGCAGCACGCTCGAGCTTCTGAGCACGGCTCCTCTATTTTAGCGGCGATAAAAATTCAAAATAGAATCTTAAAGAAAAACTGTGCGTCGTACTTTCCCGGATAAAGCCTGTAACGGGGCAAGGTGTCCGGCCCGCATGTTGCCGTGCCTACGCCGCGTTGTGCGATATCAAGATAGAACCATGCACCGTCAGCGAGTGCCACATCGATTGGCTGAAGTTCATCAAAGTGACGTGCTTCCCAGAGCTCGTGCTCGGAATACGGTGACACGCCAAAAGAAAAGGCCTTGGTTGCTTGGACGAGCAACCTTAATCCATCTTGGAACTGGAGCATTGCCCACAAGACGCCGCCACGCGATCCATTCTCTTGGGGAACAATATATGGTGTAACGAAGCCTTCTGGGGCTTCCAGATACCGCCCCAAGAGGGCACCCTGTTGACGGTCTGGGTAGTTCTCTTGCGGCCCATAACCACACCATTGCACCATGGAAAGCCCTGATCGAAGTCTGGTTTTGAGCCCAATACGCGGGTACTCGGGAACTATCGGGTCAAGGTTAAACGACACACTCAATGCCATCTCGCTGGAATCGATAAACCGCAACTCTTGAGTTATTGCGCCACATTGGGTGTTATTCGATGTGTAGATGCGATGACTCAGAATCATGCGATTCTCTACTTGTTTTTGCTCAAGCGATTCAAAATGAAGCCATTCGAGCCCAGCGTCCAGCCACGGATACATGGCCTTGTCCTGATAATAAAAAGCAAGTTCCGGAATGCCTCTGAGAGAAATGAAATTCTTGAGTCCGTCGTTTTGCGTAGGAGCTCTGAACAAGACTGGAATTATGGGTTCCGCTATCAGGGAACTTGCATCAAGGCCATCTCTCTTAGGTTTCAGTGCGTCGATGAATCCTTCGGGAGATACCGCTATTTGCAAAGCTTCGTGTGAGAATCCCGAACCTTTCGGCGCCATTTCAGCCTGGCAATCCGTCGTGTCGTCCTTTGTGTCCATATAAGCGGGGATCTCGTGCACAACAAGGCCAAACGATTCTTTTGCAAGCTCTTTAGGCTGGCCGTCCGTTGTATTTTCAAGAGCGTACAGGGTTATCGAAAGGATGAGCAAGGATGCTCTTGAACCGTTTGCAAAGGCCAGATCAGTATTAATCGCAGAGCGAAAGTCTATTCTCGTCATTAGACTTTGTACAATGGGCGCAAGGTCAATTGTCATAGATTCAAACTGATCGGGCTCAAGCGAATCTAATGTTACTTTCCCTTCTGCCACAGGAGACTGGATTTGTGGCAAGGCACTTTCTATTCTCCAGCTAGCCAGCATTGGCCCGGTACTCTTAAAGTACATTCGCGACCTAAAAACGATTTGAGCACGTTCATCGCCGACAACACCGAATGTGTTCCGAAGCCCTGCGGGGTTTGGCTGCTCCGCCCGTTGCCATCCGTTTTTCAACACAATTTCAAGAGGTTGAAAGAGATAAGAACATTCTGCCATCACCGGCTTAAGACTGCGGTCAGGGAAAAGCAAACCATCGCATACAAAATCCATATCCGAAGGGAAGTCGCCAAAATCCCCTCCATAACGCCATGGCTTTACATACTCGGCGTTGGGCCCAGGCTGCAACTTAGAGTGTACCCTGCCATTTGCACCTTCCAGAATTCCATGGTCAACCCATTCCCAAATGAAACCACCCTGCAAAGACTTACTCGAACGGATCGCAGCCCAATAATCGGAAAGGCTTCCGTTGGAATTGCCCATGGCGTGGCTATATTCGCACATGATAAGAGGCCTTTCGTCATGGGGCAGAGCATCCCATTGTGAAATAAGGTCGATTGGTGGGTACATTGGGCATATGATGTCAGTAGCCAGCTTACCACGGTGCAGCGATTCAACCGTATATGGTCCTTGGCCCCATTCGGGCCGCACCGCTCCTTCATAATGCACGGGCCTCGTTGGATCGTACGAGCGAATCCAGCCAGCAATAAGATCATGGTTGAAACCGTATCCGGACTCATTACCCAAAGACCAAAGAATGATCGATGGATGATTCTTGTCTCTCAAAACCATTCGCTGAGCTCTAGCAAGGAAGGCTGTTGACCAGGCCGGATCTCGACATATCTGATCATAATACGCATGGGTTTCAATATTCGCTTCATCAACAAGGTACAGACCATAACGGTCGCACAACTCGTACCACCGCTCGTCGTTGGGATAATGCGAACAACGCACGGCATTAAAATGATGCTCTTTGAGAAGTTCTATGTCTCTTACCATCTCTTGCGTCGTAAGGGCGCGGCCGCCGGTTTGTGAAAACTCATGACGATTGACCCCTTGAATAAAGACCCTCTTCTCGTTGATAAGAAGAGAGCCTCGATCGATTTTGACGGAGCGAAAGCCAAAGGCTTGGGAAACCGCGTCCATTTCCGTCGCACTTTCACCCTCAACTATCGTCAATGCACAAAAGTACAGTGTTGGGTCTTCGTGCGACCAAATAGCAGGCGAATCTATGTCAAAAGTAAAGTTCGTCGTAAGGCCATCATAAGCATACGACTGCGGCAAAGGCTTCTGTGATCGATCGATGAACTTTCCATTCGCATCATAGAGTTCGCACCGAATTAGAACGTTCTGGGCATCCTCGTCGATTCTCTCGTAAGCTCGAACCTTCTTGTAAGCTCGGACCTGAGCCACGACATCAACAGAACCGCAATCTTTCTGAACTGTAGCATTGATTCTCACATCCTGCAGAGAGATTTTTGGGCGATAAAGCAACATGACACTGCGATGCAAACCTCCGAGCCACCATTCGTCCTGATCCTCGATAAAACTTGCGTCGGTGTATTGTACGACCATTAACGTAAGGACATGGGATTCTCCGGCGCCCGTTGGAAGCAGGAACTCTGCAGGCAATCTTGAGTCCTTGGAAAGCCCGACAAATTCTCCATCGAGCCACACCATGACAAGGCTCTCGGCGCTTCCGATTCTAAGAACGTAGTCGCCGGAATCCCAAGACTCAGGCGTAAGAAAAGCTTTGCGAAAAATGCCCACATGCTGAATCGTAGGCAGATCTGGCCATACTGCGTCGAATGGCATGATAACGTTGGTGTAGTGAGGATGATCATATCCCTGTAAGCACCACGCGCCTGGTACCATTATCTCGTCCCAAGCCGCGCTATCCGGCGCCGGCGTGGTATTATTACAAGCTAGTGCTTCTTCAACAGTATCAAAAAGCCTGAACTCCCATGCGCCATTAAGCGACACTGCCCACGATGAGTCTTGTGGTACTTCGCTCCAGGTTCCATTGCGCCCTTCGGGACCGGACATTGCGTCTTTGAGCGCGGTCGCTGTAGAAGAAAAATGATATACAAGGCTTGAAATTGGAAGCCTCCCCATTTCCTGGATAGCAGGATCGGCCCATGGGGCCATGCCGGAATAGAATGCATCAATAGAATCCAATCCAACGCCGTGTAGCTTGTTCACTTTTTTCCGTCCTTTATTATGTTCCCCAAATCGTGAAGTTAAACTAATTATGACTTGCCGTAGGCCATTGTCAACCTATTGGTACTTGAGTTGATTTGCAAGCTGGATTATTTCAAAACGATCGTGGACGTCCAATTTTGCATAAATGGCGCTGACATGATTCCGTACAGTTTGCTCACAGATTTTTAGCTTTGTAGCGATTCCATCGTTGTCCATACCAATCGCAATGAGGCCGAATATTTCCTTTTCACGCGGGGTCAGCGTTTCAAACCATTCGAATTTTTTACCAATTTCGGTTGTCTTGGTTCCTTCGTCCTTGTACATGCGTTGGAATAGTCGTGCAAGAACCTGAGGCGACACTTGGACGACCCCGCCCCGTAGCGCACGTATTGCGGCGATCAGTTCGGTAGGAGAGATATCTTTAAGTAAATACCCTGAAGCGCCATTCGCCAGCGCATCCTGGATATACTCGTCTTCGTCATAGGTGGAGAGCACGATGACCTGGACGCTCGGCATCAGGGCTTTGAGCTGCTTGGTAGCTTCAACTCCATTCATTACAGGCATATAAATATCCATAAGCACCACATCGGGGCACGTTTCTTGAGCAACTTGGATTGCTTCCTGCCCGTTTCTCGCCGCACCTACGACTTCGATGTCCTGGGCATAATTCTCCAAAAATGTCTTGAGGCTCATGGTAAAAAGGACTTGATCGTCCACAAGCAGCAGCTTAGTTTTATTTTGATCATTCATTTGACGCCTGCTTCATTGACGCCTGCTTCATTCAAGCCTGTTTCATTCGCTCCAGCTTCACTAAGAGGGATTTGCGCTCTCACTTTGAAACCACCTTCCG
>JAFIHQ010000155.1 GCA_017849315.1 Treponema sp. | reverse complement strand
TAATCCGTCAAAATGGTACACGGCCCTCATGGATTACGGTGCCCAAATAAAAAAAGAGGAACAGAACCACAATCGCCGAAGCGCTTCGTATCATAAGCAGAGCCCGTTCAATACTTCTTTTAGGCGGGTTCGGGGAGAGCTTCTTAAACTCCTCGTGGCGGAAGGCCCGCTCGACATTGAAACCGCCTACGGCAAGCTGCCATTTTCGCACGAGAATATCGAACGCTCTGCGGCTGAGTTGGCGACAGAAGGCTTTATAGTCTACAACGATGGGCGCCTATGCCTTTCGGAGGAACCTGAGGGCGCACGTAATGGACGCTGACGCTTCAAAAGCGCGGCCGCTAATGCCGCAAAAGCGCGACCCCTAACGCTTCAAAAGCGCGACCCCTGACGCTTCAAAAGCGCGACCGCTAATTTCGCAAAGATTCTCACCCCGCAAAGATATTTGAGAAAAACTTTATAATCCCATCCCACACACGTCTAAACAGATTCCCCTGTGGAACCGCTTGTGCCGTGACAATCGGGACCGAATAGATATCTTTGCCATTGAGCGAGTAAATTAGCTTGCCAACCGGTGCTCCCTTCGCTATAGGCGCGTCCATCACTTTCGGGATTTCAACCCTGTAGACAAGCGCCGCCTTCTGCACCTTCGGAATTGTCACTGCATTGATTCCATCCAAAGCCAATTCGACACTCTGCTTTTCTCCGAACCACACTTTTTGAACTACCATTTGGCCAGGATCCAGGGATACAGTCTCAAAGTTCTCGAAGGCCCAATCCAGAAGATTCTTCGTGTCTTTGGTTCGAAGAGCTCCACCTCCCGCATAGGAAGGTCCCGTGCCACCCAATGTTACTGTTATAAAACGCGAGTCACCTCGTTTAGCGGTAGCAGCCATGTTGTAGCCTACTTCGATGATATAACCCGTTTTTAGGCCATCTGCACCGTCGTAGCTGAAGATTATAGGATTTCTATTGTACTGGATTATTGTCCCTTTGGGGACGAAGCCTGGTGCCCGGTGCTCCGGACGGGGAAATTCTATAGACTTGACCGAATGCAGCTGGGTCAAGGCTTCCGGATGCAGTCTGATATAATCCCTGCAGAAAAGCGCAAACTCCCTCGCCGTAACCAGATTCAGCTCGGACAGTCCAGATGGCTCCACAAAGTGTAGGTGTGTGTACCCCATTTTCTGCACTGCTTCGTTCATTTTGGCGGCAAAGGCTTCGTTCGATCCGGAAATGCGCCTCGCCAGGACATACGCTGCATCGTTTCCTGATACAACTGCAGCTCCCAGCATCAAGTCCCTAATACTCACCTTCATACCGGGGTGCAGGTACATGAGCGACGACCCATATGGAATATAAGGAGAGCAGTCTTTTGGATCTATATCGACGAGTTCATCTCTGGAAAGTCGGCCAGCATCCAATTCTTCGTACACAAGATGCAGCGTTACGAGTTTGGTGAGGCTTGCCGGAGGCAGTTCAAGGTCAGGATTCTTGGCATAGAGCAAAGTACCGGTTGTCGCATCGATAAGGGCGGCAGAGCGTGCATTTATCTTTGGAGGCGCCGAAAGCTCCTGATCGGTCGCTTCAGTGGTACCGCCTTTATTAGTAGTGGTACTCTCAGTAACGGGTCTGTCCCCGTTTGCGGTTAGCCCTGTCGATACCGCATCTTGCTTAGAACTTGTTCCACTCGTCTGTGGGCTTTGCGCAAAAAGTTGCGTGGCTGCCATAAGAGAAAAGCACAGTGAGGCAACACAAAGAAGTGCGGACCAGAGCCTGTGGTTAGGTCTAGCGCGCACGGCCTTGTGTTCGAGGCAACTGCCTAAGCGCCTTTGTTCATGTGTCGGCACCTCAACCAGGATCTGTTCATCATGATTTAGCTCTTTAGAAGAATTCGAATGTTTTTTTTCTGGAAACATCAGTCTCTCACCGCGTCCCTTTTGCTAACCTAAATTGTCGGACCGAATAGGCCCGAACTACATGGCGATCATAGGAATTCCTAGAACGCCGCAAGCTTCGGGGCTCGTGGGAAAGGAATAACATCGCGAATATTGGTCATCCCGGTAATATAAAGAAGAAGGCGTTCAAACCCAAGCCCAAAGCCCGCATGCGGCGTCGAGCCGTACCTTCTTAAGTCCATATACCACCAATAGTTATTCATATCAAGCCCAAGGTCCTTGATGCGTTTTTCCAGGAGATCTAGGCGCCATTCGCGCTCGGATCCGCCAATGATCTCGCCAAAACGTGGAACCAGAATATCCATTGCGGCAACGGTCTTGTTGTCGTCATTCAACTTCATATAAAAAGCCTTAATCTCTTTGGGATAGTCAGTTACGACAAGCGGTCCACCCACTACTTTCTCAGTCAGGAATTTTTCGTGCTCGCTCTGAAGGTCGCAGCCCCAGAACGGTTTGAACTCAAATTCCTGTCCGCTTTTGAAAAGAGCATCGATCGCTTCCGTGTAGGTCATTCTATAGAATGACCCTGCCACTACTTTTTCAAGATCGGCAAGCAACCCGGGCTGGATCCTTGCGTCAAAAAATGCCAAGTCGTCGGCGCAGTCGGCGAGGGCGGTTTTGATGAGATAGGTTATAAAAGATTTTGCCAACTCAATATCGTCTTCGAGTGTCGCAAAGGCGATCTCGGGTTCAATCATCCAAAACTCAGCCAGGTGGCGCGTCGTGTTGGAGTTTTCTGCCCGGAAGGTAGGCCCAAACGTGTAGACTCGGTTCATCGCCTGGCAGTATGTCTCGACGTTCAGCTGGCCAGACACGGTGAGGTAGGCGGGTTTGCCAAAGAAGTCTTTTTCATAGTCTACCACGCCGGTCTGAGCAATCTTTTGCAGATCGAGCGTCGTAACCTGGAACATCGCGCC
>JAFIHQ010000154.1 GCA_017849315.1 Treponema sp. | reverse complement strand
GCAAGAAACCAGAGCGAAAAAATGGCGTAATTGCCCCAGATGCTCATGACACTGCCAAAGTCTGTGCCAGGAGTCCAAATACGACCACCAGGGCCGCCTGCCACAAGCTCCAAAGCGGATAGCAAGCCCGACAGGCCCATGACCACAAGAGCGCCAACAAGTGGGTACAAAACCACGTACTCGACAAGCGCTGCGACATATTTTTCCAGCGGAGTTGCCGGCAGAAGAACCCAGTCCAGACCGGCCTTTTCGTCATGCATTTCCCTAAAGGCATAACCAGAAAGTACAATGCCTGCGCCAAGAAGGAATACTGTCCAAATCTGACCATTGCCACTATTGAAGAGTGCGTAACCGGTCCCAATTATCGAAAGAAGATTGACTCCGAAGAGAATACCAACGCCGATTAGCAGCGACGGCAAGTCATCCAAGGCACGATTCTTGAGCAAAAGTGCCACACGTTCAAAACTGAATTTCTTTTTTAGGGTTGTAGTATTCATCTTTGCACCTCCGTAGGCCTGCGTAATTCCGAATTCTGCGCATCGCTGTAACCCGACTGCTTGCCGCCATTATCACGCGAGCCATTATCACGCGAGCCAACGTAAAGGGAACCATCGTATCGCGAGACAAGAGCCTCGCCGTTTAGCGCAGAGGCAAGTCTCTCTGGTACAGCGATCGCGGCATTAAAGACAAGCTCCAAATCGGCCGCATCGCTTGCCGGGCCTGCGTTTAGGGACTCCCCTCCTGCGGCGTTGCGCGCCATCAGGGCAGACCACCCCACCGCATCCTTCTCCGCATACACGACGCCAGGCACATCGATATCTGGCAAATGAGCGGCGTAGAGCCGCGAATTCATAGTTTCTGAGGCGATAGTAAACAAAACCTTGCCCTGGTGGAGGATGACCGCTGGATCGATAATCGACTCGAGGTCCCGCACCTGGTGAGTAGAAACCACGATGACACGCGAGGGTTCAATCGCCTCGGCCAAGACGCGCCTGAATTGCGTTTTGGATGGAATGTCGAGGCCGTTCGTCGGTTCGTCGAGCAGTAAGAGGCGGGAGCCGCTTGCGAAAGCCACGGCAAGTGCGAATTTCTTCCGCTGCCCATACGAATACTTGCTTAAGAGCTTGTCGCTTTCCAGCGAGAATTCTTGCGTCAAAACCTGAAAACGGCCACGGTCGAAGCAAGGACGAAACACTGAATATCTGTCGAGCCACACCGCTGGCTTGACCGCCGGCAGCCAAGGGTCTTCTGGCACGAAGGCAATATCCGCCAAAAAGGCAGCTTCCCGTTTTGTCGGGTTCTTTCCAAAAACCTCTATAGACCCCTGTTGTGCACGCAACGCGCCAGCCGCAAGCTTCAAGAGGCTTGTTTTCCCAGCTCCGTTGAGACCGAGCAGTCCATACACGGTTCCGGGTTGCAAGGTGAGTGCCAGATCCTGAAAAAGAAGCTTCTCACTATAACCGAATGTAAGACCTTCAAATTGAACCATACCATACTCCTAGTTCACTATTTAACTAATACACTATAGAGCTTTTGGCAATTTGTCAAGGGTGAATTAAGCATTCCTAAGCGTGTGACGGTACAGATTGCATTTTCCCCGTTCAAAAACTAGTATCAAATGATGATACCCTTTAAGAAAGGCGCTGCCCTGCTCGCCCCGATGGTCGGGATTACGAATCGGGCCTTTAGAACTCTGATCGACGAACTCGGAGCCCCCGACTGGTACTGGACAGAGATGGCAAGTGCTGAAGCCTTTGTAGCAAAGGCCCGTTACGAAGAATCCTATACAGACGCAGGGCCTTGTCCGCAAAAGACATCGATTCAGCTCTTCGCCCGCTCAAGCGAAGCGGTTGCCCAAGCCTGCCGGTTATTGGCCGAACGCACCCCAAACGAGAGGCCCGCCGGTGTGGACTTAAACTTTGGTTGCTCTGCCCCAAACATTCGCCGCATGGGCGCTGGTTCCGCACTCAGCAGTGACCCTGACAAGGCCGCCGCATTTGTTGAAGCTGCCAGAACAACCTGGCCTTGGACGCTCTCCGCAAAGCTGCGCATGGGCGAAATGGGCGATTATAGTGAACTTCTTTCCTTCTGCATGCGCCTTTGCAACGCCGGCGTCGACTTTCTGACTATTCATCCTCGCTTGGATTCTCAAAAGTTCCGGCGCAAGCCTCACTGGGACATTATCGGTGCACTGAGCCGCGATTTGCCAGTTCCGGTAGTCGGCAATGGCGACATTACAAGCCCAGAACTTTTCAAATCGATTTTGGACCAGGAACACCCCTACGCCCTGATGATAGGTCGGGAAGCGGTTAGGCGCCCCTGGATCTTCACTTTGCTTCCCAGGCGCTCTGAGCAGTCTGAGCAGTCTGAGCAGTCTGAGCAGTCTGAGCTTTCTGAGCCTTCCAAAGTCACCGGTGATGTTGACATAGACTTACGCGCGGTGGGCCTGCGGTTTATTGAACTTGCTTCACAATGCTTGCCTGCAGCCTTTCAGTTGGAGAGCGCCCGGCGCTTTTTTTCTTACTTTTGCGACAATGTGTCCTTTGCTCAGTATCTTAAAGTCAAACTCAGCAGGACAAGTACCCTAACTGAGATGGCCCGGGACTTCAGATCTTATTTCGACGAAGTTCCTACGGATCTCATTGTTAAACCAGAAAATCGAAGCGACTTGGATTCTCTTCCATCTTGATCTTGGTTATCTGGATCTTGACTATGAGACAACTTTACATTAAAAGTAAATGTGTCATTTTGAATATATAAGCGATGGAGGGGGTAAAGTATGGTACAAACAATCCCTCAGATGTTCCTGGAAACAGTTAGGCGCCAACCAAACGTAACTGTTCAACTTTCCAAAGATTCTTCCGGTTCTTTTCGTCCCACAAGCTATGCACAGCTTTTGGACAATGTGGAGACGTTTGCTGCTGGGCTTAATGCGCTTGGTGTGCAGCGGGGCGAGAATGTAGGACTAATTTCGGACAACAGAGCGGAATGGCTCGTATCCGACCTTGCCCTGCTCGGCCTAGGGGCGGCGGACGTACCACGGGGGTCTGACGCCACCATTCAAGAGCTTGCCTACATACTGGCTTGGAGCGAGTGTGCAACGGTCATAGTTGAGAATCAGTACATCTTGGGGAAGATACTTGAGTCGGTGCCATCGCTGCCGCTTTTAAAGACATTTATTGTTTTTGATCGTATCGATCAAACAAGTAAAGACAAGGTGGCAGCAGCCGGAATTGCCCTCTACGATTATGAGACTCTTATGGAAAAAGGCCATGAACGTGTCCGCTCCAACCCTGGGTTTTACAAAATGGAGGCCTCAAAGGGGATAAGGGACGATCTTGCTACTATCATCTACACATCTGGTACGACTGGAGATCCTAAAGGTGTTATGATCTCACACGGCAACTTTCTGCATCAAACCGATTATCTGCCTGGAGCCATAGGAATCAAGTCAGGCGACATTCTGCTCTCCGTTCTGCCAGTATGGCATTCGTTCGAGCGCGTCTGCCAATACATTGTCCTCGCTGGTGGAGCAACCATTGCATACTCAAAACCGATTGGTCCAATCCTTCTTGCGGACATGCTCGCGGTCCAGCCACATTGGATGACGTCCGTACCCAGGATTTGGGAATCGGTGCAGGAGGGTGTCTACAAGAGCGTCAAACAGACTGGTGGCATCACCAAGGTGGTTTTCGATTCCTTCCTGAGAATAAGCGAGCTCTATTCTTTCTTCCACAACCACTTAAAGGGATTGACACCACACTTTAAACCATACTCCCGCATCCTGGAAATCGCATGGTCCGTGCTCCCTACGGCGATACTCTGGCCTTTCCGCCAGCTCGCCGAGGTGCTCGTCTTCAAGAAAATAAAGGCACTGCTCGGTAAGCGCTTTATCGCAGGCGTTTCCGGTGGTGGCGCACTTACGCCCGATGTAGACAGATTCTTTGACGCAATTGGCGTAAAGATTCTGGAAGGATACGGGCTGACAGAGACAGCACCTGTACTGGGGGTAAGGTTGCCTTCTCATGCGGTTATCGGTACGGTTGGACCGATCCACAAGGGTACCGAAATACGAATCGTAGATGAAAACGGCAATGATCTCGGCAGAGGAAAGCGTGGGCTCATCGAAGTTCGAGGGCCGCAGGTGATGAAAGGGTATTACAAGCGTCCGGATCTAACAGCAAAGGTGCTTTCTTCCGATGGTTGGCTAAAAACCGGGGACCTGGGTATGCTGACCGTGGACGGTTACATAAAAATCGTAGGTCGAGCCAAAGATACCATCGTGCTGCGCGGTGGAGAGAATGTCGAACCTGTCCCTATCGAGCAAAAACTGGCGGAAAGCGAATTTATCGAACAGGCAGTCGTCGTCGGGCAGGATCAGCGCTATCTGGCAGCCCTTATTGTCCCAAAACGGGAAAACCTCGAGGCGTGGGCTAAGAAGAACTTTGTCCCGTACAGCGACTATGAGGCACTCACTCATCTGCCGCAGACCCGCACGCTGATAGCGAATGAAATCTCGAATCTCGTCAATCAGAAAACCGGCTTTAAGACGTTTGAGCGAATTTCGCGGTTCGAGATTCTGCCACAGAGTTTCCAAGTTGGAAGAGAGCTCTCAGCAAAGCAGGAAATAAAGCGCTTTGCGATCAATGAGCTCTATGCAAAAGAGATAAAGTCACTCTTTACTGAAGAGGATTAAGTAAGGACAGGCAAAGACCAAACGACGGGCTGGAAACGGCAGGAAAATCCAAAAAAGCAGATCAGAAGAGATTATTCTACTTCGATGTCACCTAAGACACTCTTGACATGGAGCCTTTTTGCACCCTGCCCCACCCTATAGGCGCAGCGCCGCGGTCCAACGCCGTTTGCCACCGTGGTACCGGGAGCACTGATCTGTCCCGACAGTGTCTCCGCGCGGAATTCAACGCTGGCATCTTCCAGCATGATATTTACATCGCCCGAATAGGTGCTGACCTCTCCACCGCCAAAAGTACTAAATACCTCAAGCTCTATATCGCCAGCCTTAGACACGAGCCTGATTCTGCCCTCCGGCCGCATGACAGAAACATCGCCATTCCTACTCAAAACGATAACGTTACCTTTGATTTGGCTGGCCTGAACGTCGCCATCCTGCGTCTCAATATGAAGAGAACCTGATATCTTTGAACAATGCACGTTCCCTTCCATGGTGTTGACAGTCGTCGACCCAGAGTTCGAAACCGTCACCGTACCTTTGACGCTCGAAACTTCTGCACCTTGCACGCCATGAATATGCACATTTCCCAGTTCAGAAGAGACCAGAACATTCGTCCTGCAATCGCGAATGTCGATTTCGCCCCCTAGACTGTGCACTTCCAGATCTTTTACACGCTCCGGAATCTGGAAAGAAACCGCAATTGCGTAAACATCCTGTGGTGTGTCAGCGGCAAGTATCAGGATACTGTCGTGGCGCCTGACAGAAATCGACCACGCATCCAAACCTGCAACATTTCCATGAAGTTCGCTATCTACATGGATTTGCCCGTCAGGAGAAGCGCTAACCTTGATACTGCCCTCTGGCACCCGCAAAACGACGCG
>JAFIHQ010000153.1 GCA_017849315.1 Treponema sp. | reverse complement strand
CAGGACATACGAAATCAGCATAAGAAGTGCTATATGAATGAGCCCCGCTATATCCTTGTTCGCTATATAAGTGTCTATTGCCTTACCCAGGAGATAAGGTCCTGCCAAGCCCAACAGAGAGGAAATGACTATGAGTAAGAGCACTAACAACAACGACTTGGTATATGGCTTAAGATAGCGCACAAGCCTCGAAAGCGCCTTGCGGGGATCCTTCGCTTTTTCAAACTTCTTGGGTCTGCCACCGGGCCGATGCATATTGGCACGAAGATCTGTACTCGCAGAGTAGAATTTGTCATCAAGCATTTTGCGGCGCCCTTCCAAGCTGCGAGTCGTAGATTTCCTTGTAAATTGGGCTCGTTTCCAAAAGCTTTAGGTGCTTGCCTTCGGCAACGATTCTTCCTTCGTCCAAGACAATGATTCTGTCCGCGTTTAGAACTGTGCTTATCCGTTGGGCAACAACAAAAACCGTACACCCTTTTAGTTCGTCTGCCAGCGCAGTCTGTATTCTTGTCTCGGTTTCTACATCTACTGCGCTTGTGCTGTCGTCCAGAATAAGAATTGCAGGATGGGTGATAATTGCGCGAGCTATAGATACACGCTGTTTCTGACCGCCTGAAAGGTTGGCACCGCGTTCCTCAATTGGCGTATCATAGCCTTGAGGAAGCCGCATAATGAAGTCGTGCGCCTGCGCGATTTTTGCCGCCCGTTCGACTTCTTCCTGGCTCGCATCCGGACAGCCATAGCGAATGTTGTCGCGCACAGTTCCAGAAAAAAGAATCGTTTCCTGAGGAACGACGCTGATATGTTCCAGAAGCGAATCTTCTTCCAGGTCGCGCACATCGAAATCATCTATTCTGACCGAGCCTGAAGAAGCGTCGTAAAACCGGGGAATAAGGTTGACGAGCGTGCTCTTGCCTGCTCCTGTGGCTCCCAAAATAGCAACCATCTCGCCAGGCTCTGCATGGAGACGAATGTTCTCCAACACGGCAAGATCTGAGTTAACACTATAATGAAAATCCACATCTTTAAAATCTACACTTGCCGACATACCAGGCGGCAAAGCCTTTGGCGCAAGTGGCGGAATTATGTCCGGCTTGACTTCCAGAACTTCATTGATTCGCTTTGCCGAAGCAAGACCATTGGCCCAGGTATTTGAAAGGTTGGTCATAGAAACCAAAGGATGCATCGTTGCCAGCAAGTAGCTCACAAAGGCCAGTATTTGGCCGGTCGAAATACCACCACCTATCGCCTGAATTCCCCCTAACCACACGACAAGGACCATGCCGATATTCACCATAAGGGTTAGAAGCGGCGACATGGACGACATGACTTCCGTCACTTTGATAGTCCCATCCGTGAAGTCGCCATTTGCAACATCGAAGCGTTCGGTCTCGTGGTCAGCGCGCACAAAGCTCTTGACAAGCCTCGCACCGGCAAGATTTTCCTGCAGCACAGTATTAAGGCGATCCAATTTCTGTTGCACAGTGCGAAATAGGGGTTCCATCTTTACACTGAAAAGCACAATCAGTGTCCAGCTTACAAATAAGACTGGGATCATCGACCATGCGAGATTTGGACTTGTTACGAACATAAGCACGACACTCAAGATCATCTCAAGCGGGGCACGGCTTCCTATGCGTAACGATACCTGAAAAAGCCTTTGTACTGCGCTCGAATCGCTTGTGAGCCTGACCATTAATTTGCCTGTAGAAAACTGATCGGCATTGGCGTAAGAAAAATCCTGAATTTTCTCAAAAATGGCCTGGCGAAGATCGCGCCCTACTCCTTCTCCAACTTTAATCGAATAATTGTTGTTAAAGACCGCTGTAATCATGCTCGAAATTGACAGAGCAAGCATGATAGCGGAAGTCCTCAAGACCACACTCATGTTTTGAGGTTTGACACCGTCATCTATGAGCGTTTGCATAAATCGGGGTATCGAAAGATCCAAAAACACGGTGGCTATGAGCATTGTTATGGAAAAAATGGCTTGCTTCCGGTAAGGTCTGCCGAAGTGAAGCAGTTTCTTGAATTCATCCATTAGTCTTACTCCGCATAGTCTCACTCCGCCTTAGGTGAAAAAGTTGACTGCAGGATCTGCATGGCACGCTTTACCGTTTCCAGATCGTCTTGAGTCATACCAAGCATTTTTTGCTTTACCCACTCGAGGGTTTCGTCATAGTTTTCGTCCAATATCTTGCTGGCGTAAGGAGTTAGAGCAAGGCGAACGCAACGCCTGTCTTCTTGCTGTTGAGTGCGTGTCACAAGTCCTTTCCGGACGAGCACTTCAACGGCCTGGCTCGTTGCAGGGGCGCTGATCTGCCTAACTTCTGCCAAGGACGTTACGGTGTCGTAGCCGCGCCTTATGTATCGCAAGGTATGGAATTGGTCCAAACTGATCCCAAATTTCCTGATTGCTGCTGCCCTAAGATTTGAACGTATTCGATTCCAAACCGTGGGCAAGGTGTCCATAATGCTGGTGACGGTATCAAGGAGCATCTCGGAGTCTTCAATGTTATTCATAACGTTCCTTTATATTTCCATGTCTTAATTATTAAGAAAACTAATTATTTTGTCAACACAGGCTCGTGGTTATTGTACGGGCTCCAACATCTACTTTATTTGTTCCTTCGTGAACAAAAAACTGCTATATTTTAGGCTGTTAGAGCAATGAGAGCGAAGAAGTACGCTTTATATTGAATGGGGTATATTGCAGCAGGAGCAAGATGGCTGCATTAAGTGCAGTCTTTCAATGTCGTGCGTTTTGCGGCCATTTATAACAATAAACTGGTAGGAAAATCGTGACTACACATGAAGATTCTGCTCAGAGCATTCCACTGGACGTTGCCGAGGCTTTCGAGGTAATCAGAAGTACCTGTGCCTATCTTTCTCGCCATGCAGGCCAGATCAACAATTTGAATGTCTTTCCTGTACCAGATGGAGATACAGGACTCAATCTGACATTGACGATCCAGGGAGCACTCATGAGCATCAAGGCAAAGATGCAGGAAGGCTCGGTAAATGCTGCAAATGCAGGCGAGTTCCTTCAGGAGTTTGCAAATGAGCTTCTCTTGCATAGTCGCGGCTGTTCTGGGGTGATCTTTGCTTTGTTCTGCAAAGGGGTAGCTGAAAAGCTTGCAAATAACGATTTTTCCAACAAAAACATCCTTGCAGCCCTGGAGAATGGCTATAAGAGTGCTTGGGAAGGGACTTTCGAACCCAAGGAAGGCACCATGCTTACGATGATGCGTGCATTTGCCGATGAATTCAGGCTGCGCATGACATCACTTCCGGAGCTGGCGAATCCTGAGGAAATCATTCAGGAGTGCCTTCCAAAACTCAAGGATGTGCTCAACAAGACCCCGGAGATGCTGCCGGTGCTAAAAGAAGCGGGCGTCGTGGACTCGGGCGCCGCAGGGTTTCTTATCATTTTGGAAGGCTTAAAAAAGAGCGCCACTATTCTGCCAACAGCCCAGAACAACTTGGCAGTTTCCAGAATCCTGTCCATTAACAGGGCATTGAGACGGAATCTCAATGGTATCCTTTCATCCTTGCAATCGGGAAATAGAAGCCGTCTTCATAGGCATATAGGCATTCCACTGGAGGATATCACTAACCCACGGCTGCGGGCCGGAATCGAGAACATTCTCCGCTTCCAGAACTTGAGACCTCAAGCTAAGGAAAAAAGGCAAATCAAGGAGAACATCAAGGCCTTGGACGAAACCTGGGATGGAGAGATTCGATATAGATTCTGTACTGAGTTCGTTCTAAACACACCAAACTCCAACGTGACCAAGCAGCAACTAAATAGCCTCTTGGCGCGCTATGGAGACAGCATCATTGTGCTGGGCGCACCAGCAGCTTTTAAGGTTCATGTGCATACGAACCAACCAGAGGAAGTGTTCAAGGCCGTATCGTCGTTCGGTACTATCGGCTTCTCCAAAATTGATGACATGAAGAAGCAGCACAAGAATTTTATTAGTGACGACACCATAAAATACGAAAAGGAAAACAGCGTTTTCTGCATAGTGAGCGGTGAAGGGTTTGCAAAAATTGTCCTAAGTATTGGTGCTGACGACGTTTACGATTATGGAAGAAACAAGCCCTCGGTAAACAGGCTGGTACAAGAGATCAATCGGTTACACGCCAAGAATGTAATTGCAGTAGCCGACGATAGCGATATTTTGATGTCGCTAAAGTACGCTGCTTCCCTGAGTAAGTCGAACGTGCGCGTCATTGAGTGCGGCTCGATGCCTTCCATAATTGGCATGCTCACGCATACTCCACGCGGGTTTGACATAAACACAACAGCTGAAATGATGATGAAGAATCTCGATGCCATCGGTTTTTGCAAGATCACCCGCATTATCAGGGAAGCCAAGACAGAAGAATGCGAGCCTATCCACAAAGGCGATTTTTGCCTTATTGCGAACAAAAAACTTCTGGCAGGTGCAACTTCGCCACTGCCCTTACTGGATAAAGCGATCGCCCGCCTTGGAAAGGATTCCGAACTTGTCACGGTGTATCGAGGTAAGAGCATGAAAAACAAGCCGCTTCTTGAAGAAAGCGTAATTGCTGCGCACAAAGATCTTACGCTTGAAGAATACTATGGTGGGCAGTTCAATTGCGACTTCCTTGTTACATTTGAATAATTTGTTTCAATATATTGAATAAACAAAGGTCCAAGGCGCGATTACAAACAGGAGCGAGGTATGAAAGAGAAAACTTTGATTATTGTCGGCGACAATTTGGGACTTGCAAATGAACAAGTAGACTACCCTGATATCGAGTTTATCCATTACCCAGTCCTGGTTGACGGGCAAGAATACTTCGATTCCAAAGAACACAGTGCTTTGTGGCTTGTGGACAAGTTCAAGAAAGAAAAAATCGTTGCAAAGAGTTCTACCCTGGCTAGGGGAGAACTTGTCGATGCGGTCGAAAAGAACAAGAACAAGTACGATCTCATTGTACATGTACTCATGGATCAGAAGATGTCAAATGCGACCTTTGAAATGGCCGAACAAGTGAAAAAGCAATATGAGAACGTTATACCAATCGTCAACATCGATACACGCCAAGTTGCAAACGGCGTTGGAGCAGTTCTCTTGCGCCTTATCGACGAGCTCAAAAAAGCAAACGATCTTGACGAGTTCCTGGCTGCGTCCAAGAAGGTTGTGCAGAATACTTTTTCGTTCTTCGTGTTGGCCGATCTGGATTATCTGTACAGAGGTGGGAGAATCGGCAAGGCCAAGGCCTTGCTTGGCTCGGCATTCCGGATTACGCCACTCGTTGGTCTTTTTGGCGACGATCCGGACGGCCTTATAGTGCCCGTGGGGCAAGCACGAAGTTTTAAGCAGGTAAACTCGCTTCTTGTGGAGACGATGTCGCAAAAGATGAAGGAAAAGGGCGCCCAGAGGGTCAAACTCATAAATGCCATTGACTTTAAGGACAATGTTGCAGCTTTTGAGGATTTGCAGGCTAAACTAAAGGCAGCATTTCCTTGCGACAGAAGCATTATTGGCATGCCACGCCTTGTTGAAGCCATTTATTTCGGACCGCAGTCCTACGGAGTCTCTTTCTGCCTTGATTGATTTGGATTGATTTAGATTGATGGGTAGATTAACGGTTCAGCAGGTGCCCAGCTTGCTAAGGAGGATCTGCCGTGAATGCACTCAATACAATGAACCCAGAGATAGTTGGGCTTTTGTGCATTGTCGCAGGATATCTGTGTGGCTCGATAATGTTTGCCCCTATTTTTGCAAAGCTCAGTGGTAGGGGAACAGATGTCTACACGAATGGTAATCGCAACCCAGGGGCAGCAAACACTTTTAGGACAGTCGGACGGGCTTGGGGAATCCTCACGGGAATTTTGGATGCGGCAAAAGCGTTTGTACCCATGCTGGTGAGCAGCCGAATACTGGGATTCTCTACCGTTCAGGTAGGGCTTATTGGCATCGGAGCTGTCATAGGTCACGGATATCCTTTGTATTTTGGCTTTAAGGGAGGACGTGGAGCTGCGACGCTCATGGGTGTCTATGCGTTTCTTATCCCTTACGAACTTTTGATTTCTTTTGTTGTTGCGCCCATCATTATTTTTTCGTTTTTTAGAAAAAATGTGAGCCTGAGGATACCCTCCACAATTCTGACCATGTCGGCCATTCTGATGCTTGCATTCCACCCCAGTGCGGAAGTTGAGAGTATGGTCATTGCCGCCGGTCTGTGCACGCTTTATTTTAGCAGGAAGCCAATTTGGCAGTTCATCGTGAGTATCCCAAGCCGAATTGGGAAAAGGTAGTGACTCGACAATAAGCAAAAAAAATGAAGCCTTAGCTTACTAAGGCTTCATTCATAAAGGGAGAAACAACTCCGTCTCTTTTTATGCTCCCCCGCGGTGGTTCGAACACCGGACCCAGTGGTTAACAGCCACTTGCTCTGCCGACTGAGCTACAGGGGAATGCTTCCAGATACTTTGCTTTCGCAATCCCAAAAGCAATGTGAATTTACCCTCATAAGGCTTCTTTGTCAAGACGAATGCGCCAAAATCCTAGTTGAGGATTGGAAGGATCAGAAGGATCAGAAGTCCGCGCTGACTCAACCAACTTGACAGGCGCGGTCTATAAAACCAAAAACCGCCCTATTCCAACCTTCTGGGTCTACTCGCACCGAACCAGTGTGTCTGGCACCAGGAACAAGAAAAATCTCGGTCTGTCCGCAACCTTTAGTCTTGCGCAAATCGTACATGCGCAACGACCATATGTAGGGTACCCAGGTGTCTTCAAGCCCATGAACGAAAAGGACTGGAAGTACACATGACACTATATCGTTTTTGGGACTGATCGATTTTACCCAAAAACCCTTCGTAAAACGCGGAATCAATTCGAATAACCACAGCGCCGGCACCTGGACGATATCGGGTATCCAACGCTTTTCTCTCATGAGGTAATCCACCTCACCCACGAGACTCTCAAAAGGACAGTCAGCAATTACAAAATCGATCTTGCCGTCTGCCAAAGGAGCGTACTCGAGCGCAGTACCCGCACCCATCGATTCTCCAAGAAGGCCGATTTTTTCGGCATTGGGCCATTTTGTACGCACATAGTCCACCACAGCAGCCACGTCGTGCTTCTCGTTATGACCAAAGGTCGGGTAGTAGTGCCGCGGCGCCTCGCTCTTGCCATGACCGGGCAAATCCAGCGCCACGACCGTCCAACCCCGCGCTGTGAAATGTTTCATGTATTTAAACATTCCATAACGAGTCCAGCCGATGCCATGCACAAAAACTGCAACAGGCGCACTACCTTGCTGTGGGCCGCCGTGCCCCGCTTCGCCTTCGGGCTGCTCTCTTTTCCAAGCTGCATTTTGCGCCTCCAGAGCGACACACGCAATCATGTACCCGTTTGGCGACTGAACTTCGAATTCCTGCCACGGCTGGTCCAGGTATGCCTGGTCAAAATCGCCATTGGAAAGGCCGTGATTCCTTGTATAGTCGAGTGTTTGGTTTTTCCAACAAAAAGCCTGTCTATAAGTATATATTGCAAAGATAATTATATTTAGAACATATAGTATGGCACAACAAAGCAAAAAGACACTCATTCCTTGTCTCCTTTGTCGGCTTTGTCGATTTTGTCGGCATCGCCAAAATCGAGCTCCTGGGCCTTGAATGAGCTTGAATCTGAACTTGCAGAACTTGGCCGACCCAAGCGTCTAGATACCTTGGCGAGGAGTCCCCTACCCTTTTCGTCGGCCTTGGTATTATCTGCGTTGGTCTCTTGATCTTCTTTACTGGTAATCTGTTCTGCGTTGACATTTTCTTTCGTTTGAGCCGCTTGAGCGGCGGTCTCGGCTGCAGAACTTTGCGTTTGCTCCGTTTGCCCTCCCCCAGTTTTTGCACCGGCGGTCTCGTTCTCCTGCACATTTGGATTGCGGGTAGCGAGCGGGGCACTGCGCTTACCTTGCTTCTTTTGCCTTATGGCCCTGGTCCTCGAAGCTGAAGAAGCGTTCAGAGACGGAGTGTCCTCCAAAGGCGAATCTGGTACAGGCAACCCTTGTGCAGGAGTCGCAGTGCCTCCCGAGGCATCGGCAGCCATATTTGCTTGAAGCACTTGCCGCGTCGCAAGACGAAGCCCCTGCGCCTGTAACCCGCGCACCGGCCAATCGGAGGCCCGGAAGGTCTCCTCGTTTCTCTTTATTCGAGGCTTTTTTGCATAGGTCAGCGTAAAGACAAGCTCTGGATCGGTAGAGAACAGTAGCAGTTCTGCTCCCCCGGGAATGAGCGAGTAATCTTTGCCGGTAATCCAAGTCTTTATAGAACAGCGTTTTATAAAAGGATACCCAGTCTCGGCTGCCTTATACACAATTGTAAGTATCTGATTGGCAACATAGTCCTTGTTTGCGACCACCACCCACTGCAATCCCTGGTCCACAAAAAACTTTTCGGGGACCGGTACCACCGTGTAGAGGCCGCTACGCCGCACGATGAGGATTCTGTCGAATGCCGAAACCTCGAGCACTTTTTCTCCGGAAGACACCCCTGTGCCGATATACCCGGTCTGGGCATCGTAGCGCAAGGCAATATCGCGACGCGCCACGTCCTTAGCCTCCACCATGGAGAAGCGCTCGATTTTAGTGCGGCGCGGCCAATCGTGCTCGAGCTTTTTGCCTAAACCTTTTAGGCACTCGATGGCATACTCTACGAGGCTCTTAAGACGGCTCTCTACACTCACAAGGCGACTTGCAAGTTCATCCATCTCTTCCTTTGCCTTGTTGATGTCGTACAAGGAAATACGCCTAATAGGAATCTTAAGCAGCCGTTCAATGTCTTCGTGTGATACTTCACGACCAATTTCCTGCACATAAGGCATAAGCCCTTCCCGGACGGCAGCAAAAATCGCTTCTTGCGTCTTTTGTGTCTCGATTTTTTTGTAGACGCGCTCCTCGATAAAGATGCGCTCCAGAGTACGGGCGTGCATTGCGTCGAGAATCTCGCTTCGCTCAATCTCGAGTTCCTTGCGCAAAATGGACAGCAATAGCCCTGCATGGTGGCGAACGATTTCCGATACACTCGTAATAACGGGTTTTTCGTCCTGAATGACGAGGCAATTGCAGGAGATACTCTGCTCACATTCGGTAAAAGCGTACAACGCGTCAACCACGTCCTGCGTATACACGCCGCGCTGCAGACGAATTTCGATCTCTACCTTGTCGGTGGTAAAATCTGAGATCGAGGCGACCTTGAGCTGGCCGGAACGCTGCGCTGCCTCGATACTCGCGATGAGCGTCTCCGTCGTGGACGAAAATGGTATTTCGCGAATGACGATCTTTTTGGGGTCGGAGGTGTCCAGCTTGGCGCGCACCTTGACGCGCCCGTTTCCATCGTTGTATTCCGACAAGTCTATAATTCCGCCCGTCGGAAAATCTGGGTAGAGTTCGAACTTTTTGCCCTGTAGACAGGCTATTTCTGCACGAATCACTTCGAGCGGGTTATGAGGCAATATCTTCGTGCTCATCCCTACGGCTATGCCCTCCGCTCCCATGAGCAAAACAACCGGCAGTTTTGCAGGGAATTTTACAGGCTCCTTGTTTCGTCCATCGTACGAATCGACATATTCCGTGACTTTGGGATTATAGAAAACGTCTTTGGCAAATGACGATGCGCGACATTCGATATAGCGCGGTGCGGAAGCTTCGTCGCCGGTGAAGATATTGCCGAAATTGCCCTGCCTGTCGATAAAAAGGCCTTTGTTGGCGAGGACGACAAGCGCAGACCCGATGGACTGATCGCCATGCGGATGGTACTGCATGCAGTGCCCAATGACGTTGGCGACTTTATGATATTTGCCGTCGTCCATTTCGAAAAGCGAGTGCAAGATGCGGCGCTGGACAGGTTTTAGGCCATCGTCCAGGTCGGGAATTGCCCTGTCTTTTATGACATATGAGGCATAGTAAAGAAAATTGTCGGCAAAAAGTTTTTTGACGTATGCCATCGGTATTCCTATTAGTATTCCTATCAGTCCTATAAATAATGCCCGTAAATGGTGCCCGCGCTACAAATCCGCAATCAGATTCTGCATGATAAATTCGCGGCGCGCAGGAGTATTCTTGCCCATGTAGAATTCCAACAAGCCAGGCACCGCGGCCAGCGTCTGAATGTCCACACGGATGAGCCGAATGTCCTTGCCGATAAATTGACCAAATTCCTTTGGGCTGATCTCCCCCAGACCTTTAAAGCGTGTAACCTCGGCGGAAGCACCAAGCGCCGCAACGGCTTCGTCCCGTTCGCGCGAGGAGTAACAATAGCGTGTCACTTGCTTTGTCCTAACCCGAAAAATTGGCGTTTCCAGAATATAAACGCGTCCCTGCGTCACGAGCTCCTCAAAATAGGTCAAGAAAAATGTAAGCAACAGGTTGCGAATATGAAAGCCATCGTAATCCGCATCGGTTGCAATCACAATTTTGGCATATCGGAGATCGAGCACTGAATTTTCAATGCCCAAGGCCATCATGAGGTTATAAAGCTCTTCATTCTTATAGATTGCGGTCTGACGCTTGCCGAACATGTTCTCAGGCTTCCCACGTAAGGAAAAAACCGCCTGAGTGTAAACGTCGCGCGAACTCACCATGGAACCAGCGGCGGAAAGTCCTTCCACAATAAAGATGGTCGATTCGTCGCCCCGGTCCAAATCTCCCAAATGACATTTGCAGTCGCGCAAGTTGGGGATTTTGAGCTCTATCTTGCGCGCGGCCTCTTTGGCTTCCTTTTTTACCGCGTTGAGTTCGGTACGGAGCTTCTCGTTGGAAAGTATTTTTTCCTGCAGTTTCCTGGCAACCTGCGGGTTGCGGCGCAAAAAATCGTCGACGCCACGCTTTACTTCTTGAATAATCCAAGGCCGCACTTCGGTGTTGCCAAGCTTATTCTTTGTTTGACTTTCAAACACGGGGTTTTTGAGCTTAATCGCGATGCCTGCCGCTACCCCTTCGCGCACGTCCTCACCCTTCCAGTTAGCCTGATAAAACTCGTTGATAGCCTTTAGGAAGCCTTCCCGAAAGGCCGAAAGATGAGTGCCACCATCGGAGGTATATTGCCCATTCACAAAAGAGAAATTCTCTTCGCCGTAATTATTGGTGTGTGTAAAGGCAAATTCGATGTGATCGCCGCAATACCAACCTATATCGTACAACGCGCTACCGTTAACTTCCGCAGCCAAAAAATCCATAAGGCCATTTTCTGCCTTGAATTCCTTGCCATTGAACACGAGCGTGAGGCCGGTATTGAGACAGGCATAATTCCACATGCGCTTCTCAAGGTATTCCGTGTTGAAAGCATACTCGCCAAAAATCTCTGGATCGGGAGAGAATTCCACAAGAAGGCCATTTTTCTCTCTGCCGGCTGTGTCTTCCCGCGAAGAAACGAGCACCCCCCGCTCGAATTTTGCCTCAAAGAGATTGCCATCACGGTAGGAAACGACGCGGAATGTACGAGAAAGAGCGTTGACTGCCTTTGTGCCGACGCCGTTAAGGCCAACAGAGAACTGAAAAACGTCGTCGTTGTATTTTGCGCCGGTGTTGATTGTGGAAACGCAGTCGATAACTTTTCCAAGAGGAATGCCTCTGCCAAAGTCGCGGATGCGCACGGTATCGCCATTCACAGAAACAAGGATGCGGTTGCCTGCACCCATTATGAATTCGTCTACAGAGTTGTCCACTATCTCTTTGACAAGCACATAGATGCCATCGTCGGGGTTGGATCCGTCGCCCAGACGCCCAATATACATACCCGTTCGCAAGCGAATATGTTCTAGTGAGGAAAGCGTCTTTATTTTCGATTCGTCGTATAAAGCAGCGCCAGAGGCTTTATTTCTTACTTTTGCCACAACATATGATAGCACGCCGGAAGCCCTTGGCTCAAGGCTTTCCTGTTCCAAGACCCACAACCTTCTTCTACCTTCTACGACGAGGCTTTCTCCGAAAGGGACAGAGCTTTTTCCGCAATGGCCGCAAGACCTTCCAATACAAGGAATGGCACAAATGTCTCATATCCGAGGCGTCGCAGAATCTCTTTGCCAATGATATCGCCAGAACCTAGTACAGGAATCGACTCGAGGCCTGTGGATGCTGACTCGCCCTGCACGAGTTCGCCTTTCATGGATCGAATCAATTCCCTCACCATACCCACCGTCCCAAGAAGAATGCCGGCTCGGGTTGACTCTGCCGTGCATCGGCCTATGGCGTGATCCGGAAAGTCCAGCCGCACCTCGTACAGCTGCGCCGCCTGTTGCCGCAAGGATTCGGCCTGGGTCTCTACGCCCGGTGCAAAAGCTGCCCCAAGGAATTCGCCGGAAGCGTTGACGGCGGACAGAGCTATTGCCACCCCGAAGTCCACCACCAGGAACGGGCCTTTGATGAGCTTTCGGCCGGCAACGGCGGCACAGACAAGATCGCTGCCTACCTCGCCAGGAAGATCGGTGCGGATCTTTATGCCCGTCTTTGTTCCTGGCCCGACAAGCCGCGGTTCCACGCCGAAGACATCAAAAGCGGCAGCGCATACAGTCGGAGTCATCGCCGGAACAACGCTCGAAATCCACACACTCCATGATACGGCATCACTCGGCAACACAAGCCCTTTTGTGCTCCCCAGGTCCGGGTAAAGTCCCAATTCAAAGAGCATCTGACGCATAAGCATTGCGTACTCGTCGGAACTACGAAAAGTTGTTGCACCAAAACGCCGGATGGCAAGCCATGCCGAACCTGAAGAATACACTGCACCGTTCGCGCTATCCTGCCCTTCATCGATCTTCGAACCTTTTAGTCCCACAGTAAGAGTCTTATTTCGAATGTCGATGGCTGCAAGCATTGCTCACTTCTCCTCTTCTTCGGCCAGCTTTGCTCTACCGGAGGCGTTAGCAATCCCCTTCCATGCTGCCACGACGCCCCAGGTCAAGACCGCACCAAGAATCGATTCTATGATGCCATTGGCAACAAATACAGAAGCTGCACTCGCAAAAGGAATTGCGCCAAAGACGACGAGCGCGCCAAGCACGAGCAGGGAGTTTGTAAGAGACCCTGCCACTCCCGATACAAGCGAAGCCACATGGATATTCTTCTTGGCCAATACTTTAAAAACCAGCCATGCGACAATGCCGACGAGGATGCGCGGAACCACAGAAATGAGCGGGTTTGTAAAGAATACATCAATTGGGCCTTGTGGCGCCGTTGCTGCTTTGACAAGTGCAGTAACACCAAAAATGGCGCCTACAATTGCCCCGACTGCTGGCCCCTCAAGAATGCCACCCACGATTGCCGGAACGTGCATCACGGTAAGCGATGCTCCTGCAAACCAGGGAATATACCCCACACCGGTCAGTACGAGCACAATGGATACAGCTCCAAGAGCTCCCGTTATCACTGTTTTTCGCAGCCAGGAACCAGAAGCTCCTTGCCCGGCACCACTGGCACTTTTGGGACCACTGGTACCGTTGGCACCGCTTGTGCCGCTCATCCTGGAATTGTTAGAACGAGCTTTGACATCCGATCTGGATTCCGCCATACAAGCCTCCTTGTCCCGGTATCCGCCTTTCTTAAGAATTCCAGATTCCTGGCTATTCTAGAAAGGTCGAATCCAGGTAGAGAACTTAAGCTTGTCTCCTATAAGGACAAGCACGATTAAAGCGACAAAAGAAACCAAGAATGCAACATCGCCCCGCCTTCGCGGCGTCTTGGGGGGCTTGGTTTGTCCGACGCCCGTATAACAACGCGCTTCCATAGCCTCCGCGAGTATTTCCGCCCGTTCCAGGGACCTTACCATCACCGGAACAAAAAGAGGCAAATACCCGCGTGCAAGGGCAAAGACGTTTTTCTTTCCGGCCCCAAAATCCGCGCCACGCGAAGCTTGAGCTTTGACAATCTCCTCGAGTTCTCCTGCAACGATAGGAACAAAACGAATCGAAGTCGAAACAGCAAGGGCAAGGCGGTGTACTGGAAAGTATTTGCTGTCAAAGGGCCTCAAGATGTCTTCTATGCCCCGCGCAATGTCCGATTCCGTGGTCACCGACGTAAACCACCCAACGATAATGATCATCGCAATGGCTTTGAGCAAAATCATGACAACGAGCCACACCTCATATACGGTGACAGAGAAAATGCCCGCCCGCAGCAATACGGAGGAATTATCTCCCGGCCAGGCAAAAAGAAACTGCAAAACTGCCGTAAGAAGAATTACTGGCAAAACAGGCTTTACCGAACGCAACAGAAAGGAGAGTTTTATTCTGGACCCAAGTGCAACCAAGAATGCTACCATAATTGAAAGTGCTGCTCCGACAGGCGATGGCGCAGCGATGGCGAGCACGGTAAGCCCCAGCACGATCACGTACTTAGCCGCTGGCTTGAGGCCATGAAACCAGGAATCGGTGTCTATGTATTGACCAATACTTATGTTGCGGAAGAATTCGAGGCTTTTCACACTTCGCCTCCTTCGTACACGACATCTTGGGATGCGTGAACATGGTGTGTCTGGGCTGTGTACTTTTGCAGCGCATCTCTCAGGTCTTCCAGGATGAGTGGCTTGTCCTGGATTGAGACACCGGCCTTAATAAGCGCTCTTGTAAGACGAACTGTATAAGGCAGACCAATACCCCAAGAAGGAGAATAACGATCGTAAAAGATCTCGGCAGGCGGGCCAAAATCCACAAGCCTGCCAGCACTGAAAACCGCAACGAGGGTCGCTTGGGCAGCTTCTTCCATCGAATGTGTAGCAAAAACTATCGTCCTTTCTTCGGAGGAGATGGCCTTCACTATGTCGAAGATCGACTTTTGCGACGCAGGGTCCAAGTTCGACGTAGGTTCGTCCAAAAGGATCGCGCTGGACTCCATGGCGAGCACTCCTGCCAAGGCGAGTTTTCGCTTTTCGCCTCCGGAAAGTTCCCGTGAGAGTCTGTCTCTATAGTTCGAGTAAGGAAGCCCCACGGTGTCCATCCACTTGGACACGCGTTCTACCAGAGCTTTGCCCGACAGCCCCTGGTTTCTCGGACCAAAAGCGACGTCGTCTGCTGCGTGTACTTCAAAAAGGGCCGACTCCGGCCTTTGGATCGCAAGTGGCGCGCTTGTTCGGATTGCCCTCAAATCCGCCTTCGGGTCCGTCGTAAGTCTGCCCTGGCTCGCGACCTCACCTGTGCCAGGAATAAGAAGAGCATCTAAAAGCTGCAGCGCAGTAGACTTGCCGGAGCCCGTAGTGCCCACAAAAGCTATCCGCACCCCGGCGGGGAGCTTCAAGTTCAAGTCCGACAGGGCGTTGACCTCATTCGCGGTGCCACGCAGATAAGAAAAAGCAACATTCCTGTATTCGAAAGCCCATTGCTTGCCCCCATTAGAAAATACTGCAGAGGCTCCTGCGTGTACGATGTCGGTGTCGGCGAGCGCAGCCTGATCCGAGGTTTCGGCAGCCCGATCTGCGATTTCGCCGGCAGATTCCGTTTCGGAGACCACAGCCTCGCTCCCCGAATACCCATTATCGGAAGGCTCCACAAAAAAGCCCGCCTCTCCAAGACGCGTTCTAAGACGCGTTGCAAGGCCTTCCGGCGTTTCGTTGACTTGAATCTCCAGGCCAAAAAGCCGAGCCGCTTCCGCCGCCTGAGGGTTACCCAGTCCCAGTTGTAGCGCTCTTGACATCCCATCAGCCGCATCTGCAAAGAAAACTTCAGGAACGCCATCAAAAGCCACTTCCCCGTGATCGAGTGCGATTATACGACCCGCGCGCGCAGCGTCGTCCATATCGTGCGTAACATGAACAATCGTCATGCCTGCGGCTGTCAGCTTATCCATCAGATCTAAAACATTGGACTTGGATGCAGGGTCCAGCATCGAGGTGGCTTCGTCAAACACAATACAGGAAGGTTCCATCGCAAGCGCGCCTGCAATAGCCAGTTTTTGCTGTTGACCGCCAGAAAGGGCGCGAGTCGGCCTGGCGCGCTCATTTTCCAACCCCACAATTGCAAGGGCGTTAGAAACCCGGCGTTCGATTTCCGGTAGAGGCAAACCCAGATTCGCCGGTCCAAAAGCCACATCCTCTTCCACGCAACTTGAAACGATTTGATCGACCGGAGACTGAAACACCAAAGCCACACGCTGGCGCACCTTGTACAGGTTTGCCCGAAGCGACGGATCGAGCCCATCCACGAGCACGGTCCCTTCGTTTGGCAGGCGAAGCCCGTTGAAAAGCCGCACAAGTGTACTCTTTCCGGACCCATTGTTTCCGACTATGGCAATGTATTCGCCTTTAAGGATTTTCAGACTGATATTTTTGATAGCTGGAGACGATGCCTCTGGATAGGTAAAACTAACAGTGCGTAGCGCAATGAGGGCAGTTTGTGTGTTCGGCATTATTCCTCGAGTCTCGGCGCCTTTACAGCGTCCAAGCTCTGCTTTAATAATGCGCCTCAAGCGTCCAAAAGTCAAGGCTAAGGGCTCATTCGACGCTTCGCTGCAACGCAACAAAGCCTTGACACCTGCCGAACCATAGGTTAGCGTTTTGGTTAGTTCTTGTTATTTAGTCATTTTTCGTACAGGTGTATCGGCATATATTGGCAAGTAGTTATGACAGATAGAATGACCGGTTAACCGTATAGGAGGTTTTCTATGAAGCGGAGAATCCTCTTTGCCATGGCGGTCGTCGCCATGCTCCTTGCGTCTTGTGTCAGCACGAAAAATATCCAGGTTCCAGTAGAGAGGATACCACAAGAGCAGGCAAGAATTGCGCTTATTAAGCCGCTCCTTGAAAATACTCGAGATTTTGGCAACAACCTTGCGCCCATCATGCTCAACGATTACACATTCGTCGATTTGAAACAGACGACAAACGGAGTGTACTTCTATCGGTTCGACCGTAAAAGGGACAACCTGCCCAAACACGCATATCTCATCATACGAGTAGGCAAAAACCCAACGCTGGTCACTAAGGTCGCATCCAATGGCAGCAAATTAATACAGATGGATCACTGTACCTTCGGACTCATAGCGACCGACGAGCCGGCGGTTATCAACGGCGACAAGTTCTCGATCAAACGCACTACTACGGATTTTCACGAGGCCTTCTTGCCTTGGGTGATTGAAGAAGAGGGCAACTATGTAGATGCGGTTCAGCTTTGGTTCAGAGATCCAAAAACGCGAGATGCCCAGATGCGTGAGATGGTGTCGCTTTGGCTTTCGGCCTTCCCTGAACTTAGCTATAAAACGAACTAGCGCTTTTGCCCTGCCCCTCGGTGGCTAGCCAAGGACATAGATATTGCTTTTCTTGCTACACTATTCCCGCTGCAGAATCGAACGGATGTTCGAGGTTTTACTACTTCCCTTTGCCATTCCCTTTTCCGCCATTATTCGATTTGCCACTCTGAGGGCCATTGCTGTTGCCACCACCGACCCCGCTGCCAGGTATTCTTTCAGATGCAGGCTTTGCAGTTCTGACATACTCGAGCACGTGCTTGACAATCTCTTCTTTCGTCAGTATTCCGCTTTTTTTCGAGGCTGAAAGCTCGTCCAGTACATACACAAAACTGGAGTTAGGCCACCCGCTTGATATAAGAGCCTCGACCAGCAAAATGGCGTCATCTCCCTCTAGTTCATATTCCTTCTTGGCGATTGCCACTACAGAAAGCCCCGACAGAGCCCTGCCAACCGCAGGATCTGTCTTCCCAAGCTTTTTTGTCGAAGCATCCAGGGCTGCGTCCAACTCTTTCTCAACTATACCGGTTCGAAAGAGCAAGACAGCTTGCTGGGTCATTGAGTTGGCCTTTTTGGGGTCTCGGGGGAAAAGCCCGCGTGTTTGCAAAGCCTTTGCAAAGGTCAACATGGAACCGACATCGGTTTGAAGCGCCCTGAGCAAGGCATCGGGCTGAATCTGCTTTTGCGCGCCTTCTTCAAGCCGTACAACGAGTAGTTTTTCGTCCAGTCCGATCGAGTTGACTGATTTTGCCAAATCTTCAACTGCGGGTCGAATGGAAATATACCTGTACGCATTGGCAGAGGAAAACCACTGTTGGAGACTTTGGGCAAAAGAGAATATGGGCATAAGGACAAATAAGCAGAACGATAAGATAGAAACCAATTTGAGTGTATCATGAGAAATGCACCCCATACGATCCGTGCATGGCATCGGACCTGTCTTCTTTTTCTGTATACTACCTTCTCCATAACTCTCTGCTTTTCTCATAGCCTCTCTCACAATGCACGCATCGCCACATAATCTGCGGCTCAGAGCCGCAGCAGGCTGGACGTCCCGCCAAAACCATCATCAATCTGAGCCATTGCCAAAGGATCAGCAATCCACTGCTTATCATCAATCACAAAATTATAGGCATAAACCTGCCCTCGTGTTAGTCGAACGGTAATTTCCCAAGGACCATTTTCTGAAGCCTTCTTTAGTTCATAGTTCGAAGCATCCCAGGAGTTAAAATCCCCTGCCAGTCGAACTGATTGAGCATCCGGTGCGTCAAGAACAAAGTGAACCGTTGTCATCTCCGAACTCTGTTCCACATACATTCCAATACCCACACCTATTGACAAGATCAAAACCGCCGCCGCTGCCATAGCCCATAGTGGTATCCGTTTCCGGTTTTTAGGCAATTGTTCGGGTTTGCGCCCGGTATCCTTTAAGCCGATCCCCCTCATCACCGCATCTTCAAAGCCCTTGTCCACGTTGGCCGAAACCAGCACATGAGGCATAGCTGACTCTAGGTCTCTTCTTATGAGCGGAATGAGTGCAGCAAAGCGATGGGCACAATCGGGACATTCCTCGCAGTGTAAAAGAAAAGCGTTCAGATGAGAGGGATCGGCCTCACCGTGCTCCCAGGCGTCGAGAACCAAATTTGTTTCTTTGCAAGTCATCATTGTGGATACCTCTTAAGTCTTCTCTTGGTTGCTGTGTTTTCTTTCTTCCAGCCCCGCGAGATCAGTTTGCTCCAATCCACGTCCTTCAAGCTCACGTCCATCAAGCTCACTCCGCAGAATCTTGCGTGCCCGAAAGAGTCTCGATTTGACCGCTTCTTCGCTAAGACCCAAGGCCTCAGCGGTCTCAATAATCGACAATTCTCCAAAATAGTAAAGCTCGACAGGTTGGCGCATCTGGCCAGGAAGCTTGGCAATGGCGCGATAGAGCGCCTCAAACTGGAGCGACCTTTCAGCCTCGGCAGCGGGATCCGCAGCAAGACCGACCGCAATTTCGTTGCCAACAGCTTCTAAGGTCTTTCTTCGGGATTCGAACGACCGGAAATGGGATCGGAGTCGATTTGCCGCTATAGCAAAAAGCCAGGCTGAAAATCTTTCGCCCTTCCTGAATGTCGACAAAGACTTGAATGCGCGAATGAAGATTTCTTGAGCCACATCCTGCGCTTCCTCGTCAGAATGCAGCCGGGAACGGCAGTACGATATCATTCTTGGGCCATAGACTCGAACAATCTGCCTGAATGCATCTGTGTCGCCTTCCTCGATTCGCCTAATGATAACTTCTTCGAATCCTGGTTCTATGTCCGCCTTCCGGTCCTCGCGCATTACTAAGAGTATAGCATTTTCCAATCCGAGAAGCCAAGTTTCCTTGTGTCAGCATCATGTCAGCACAATATTGCCATCTTTGCCCCCGGCTGACCTGCCCGACGAACACGGGGAGATAAAGCACCCGAAAAACTTTTTTTCTGCAACCAGACTGTTTTTCTGCAACCAAAGTTCGCAAGCTGGAGTATCCAAGGGCACATATCCTGAAAAGGAAAACTTTTGGAGGTCAAAGATGAAAAAAGGCAGAAAGATTCTGGTGTTGTTTTCTGTAGCGCTCCTGGTATCTGCGTCAGTTCCGCAAGTATTTGCGCAGACAAGCGATCCGACGGTTTCCGTCGCCGAAACTACAGAATACGACCATCTGGGGCTCTTTACGCGGTTGAGCGAAAAATACAACGTAGACGTTGCCTCGCTCACTGTCTTGGTGGAACAAGGCTATGAGCCGAGCGAGATTTGGCTTGCACTCGAACTCAAAACGCTTTCACCAACCCTCACGATGGAGCAGGCTCTTGCAGATGCTCAGACAGTCGATGGTCGAGGTTGGGGTGTTTTGGCCGACATGAGGGGCATAAAACCTGGTTCCAATGAATTCCACCAGCTCAAGGCGCAGCTTTCGCTCAATACGAATACAACTGGCCCGCGCACCACAAATACCAGGGGCTATCGGAATGCATATAAAGATAGCAATGGCGACGGGGTCTGCGACAACGACTGCGCTGGTGATGGCATTCCCAACCGCGATGGTACCGGAAGTCGCAACGGTGCTGGTGGCATGAATGGAAGAGGTGGCAAGCAGAGATCCGGGAAAGGGCGGAACTAGGGCTTTGCCTTTGCATAAGGCCTAGCCTTACGCCAGAACCCTGCACGAGAGCTTGTTGCAAGGTGCTGCGTATTCTTAAACAGGTCTGTGCTCCACGAAATATGGACACAGGCCTGTTTTCTGTTGAATAATACACCCCATGGAATTGCTGTCGCCGGCGGGAAGCGCCGACAAGCTGCGCTACGGCTACCGTTTTGGGGCCGATGCCGCATACATTGGATTGCCACTTTTCAGCCTCAGGGCCCAGGCCGAGAATATCGATGACGAAGACCCCCTCGCCCCTGATAGAATCGGTGCAATAAAGCGCGAATTTGCTGGACGCAAACTGTATTGTACCATCAATATCTTTTTTCATAATGATGATTTATCGGCACTCGAGGAGGCAATTCCCCGCATTGCCGAATATCCTTTCGATGGCTTTATCGTAAGCGATCTTGGGGCGTATGAGCTTTTGCGCGCTCATTTTCCTGATCGTGAGTATCATTTGAGTACACAGGCCAATAACACAAACTGGCGATCCGCAAAAATCTATCACGATATGGGTTTTGGGCGCATTGTGCCTGCACGGGAACTTTCGCTGGATGAGATCCGTTCCATAAAAGACCACGTGCCCGAGCTCGAAATCGAAGCATTTGTGCACGGCGCAATGTGCATGGCTTACTCAGGACGGTGCTTTCTTTCTTCGTGGCTTGCTGGCAGGTCTGCAAACGTTGGGGATTGCACGCAGTCCTGCCGATGGCATTATAAAGTCTATCTGGAGGAAGAAAAGCGACCTGGGCAGCTCCTGCCAATAGAAACCGGTTCTACGACGCATGGCGGGTATACACTCGTCATGTCCTCGCGCGACCTTTGCATGATCGACCATATCGATGAACTCAAAGCGGCTGGCGTGGACAGTGTCAAAATTGAAGGGCGCATGAAAAGCCTGTATTATGTCGCACTCGTGACGCGTGCCTATCGCTACGCTATCGACCATCCGGGCATCGGCAACCCCTATCGTGAGGATCTGTCCGCGGTGAGCCACCGCGAATACGACACCGGCTTCTATTTTGGCCGCACAGGCATGGATCTTTCTGCCACAAAGGCATATAGGCAGAGCCACCTCTTTGTAGGGAGCGTGGAAGAGCCACCAAATGATCTTATCGACAGCGAAGGGTTGCCAGTTAAATTCGACGAGCTTGCCTTGCGCTTCGGCGCCGTCGGTGCTGGCGGCAAGCCCTGGTCCAATCCCGTTTACGTGGACATAAAAAATACCATCTCCCTCTCCGACACCTCGCGCCCCTTAGAGCTGATCGGCCCTGAATCCCAAGCCATTCGCCTAGACCGGAGCGAAGTACGATTCTTCGACACCGACGGCGCATCACCCGACCAGATCCGCCACGGCAAGCCCTGGTTCATGCAGGTGCGGCTAAAGTCCGGCCAGCCCTGCCAGCCCGGGCCGTATTGGCTATTGCGCACTTCCGATTCGCTGGACCGCTAGCAGAATTCTGGCTTAAGTTCCAAACTAGGCTAAAACGACTGTGTTCTAAATAAAACTGTGCCCATCCCACTTGACAAATTAGATAAAAAAATATTTATAATATTGTATCTTGAAATTGCAACGCTTTGATAAATTCAACAGTGTGGTTAGTGTAAAACGCGTTGCTTTTGGACATACGCACTCATGTTTGAGGAGCCCTCGAATGAAGAAAGTCAAAGTAACAGTGTGCTTGGGAACTGCGTGCTATCTTTTTGGTGGCCAAGACATCCTCAAGCATCTTAAAAACCTTAAAGCAAAATATGGCCCAGCAATGGAATACGAGGGCGTTCCGTGTCTTGGCCAATGCGCAAAAGGTAAACAAACCAAAGCCCCCTTCGTGCGCGTAAATAATATAATTGTGGAACAGGCCACCATAGAAGCTGTTGACGCAGCCATTGCCTCTATACTCGAGTCCGCCCCAGCGGTGTGAGATACTGCTGCTCGGCGAGCAACTAAGGCGGTGTCCGGGGCTATTGACCGACAAAACTGGCCGATTGCGCGACTGGCCGATTGCGCGACTGGCCGATTGCGCGACTGGCCGATTGCGCGACTGGCCGATTGCGCGACTGGCCGATTGCGCGACTGTGCGATTGCGCGACTGGGTTATTGCCCGATAAGACTAATTTATTGGGCTACAAAAAAGAAACAAAGACTTCTTGCCTTTTCTTGTTCCCTGTCATTTTTGGCTTTCCTTATGACGCAAGATGCGATATTCTGACATCAATGGCTCTCGACATTGGACCCCTACGGGCTAGCGACATTCGCCAGCAAAACGAAAAGATTGTGCTTCGCCTCATCCACGATGCTGGTGTACGAGGCATATCTCAGTCTGAAGTTGTGATCACCACCGGACTCAAAGCCCCAACGATTTTCAGGATTTTCTCATTTTTG